>NZ_JBSVWQ010000002.1:0-174521 GCF_054071215.1 Pseudomonas sp. SDO5522_S412
TTTTTCGCGAGCAAGCCCGCTCCCACAGAAAAGCAGATCTGTTTTCGCTCTGGTCTTTGCTTTTAACACTCAAGCCGGCCGGGAGGCCGCTGTGCTTTTGCTTTTGATTTTGATCTGACTGCCCCAATAAGCCCGAGGCCGAACGCAGGTATTGCGGAGCGGCGGCCCGCGGAGCAATGCCGTTTGGTGGACTTTGCCGCTTTTGCAAAGTGACTCGCTGTAAGAGCGAAACCATACGCCGCCGTTACCCAAATAACGGATATGTACCCAATCACTGAGCTGGCTTGCAGGCCATAGCATCAGGTTTTTGCAGCCAACTCCCGCAGCACCTTGAGCAATGTGGTCTCACCCTTAACCACGTCCGCCTGCTCAAAGCAGATCCAACCTTCGTTAAACCCATCAATCATGCGCATGCGCGGCATTGGATTCTGCGCGCCTTGCTCACGAAACATCGGCTCCCACGCATCGCGAGGCACCACCTGTGCTGTCACACCACGACCAAGCACTTCGGTCAACGTGCGAGCGATGTCGTTCGGGCTGACCCATTGGCCTTCCAGCTCAACTACCCGACGCCCGCTCCAGTGTTGCTGCAACAATTGCGCAGCGAGGCGGCCGACGTCGGCGGTGGCGATCATCGGTACGGTCTTATCCAGCGGTTGCAGGAAGCTGTGGATCACTCCGTGTTCACGGGCCGTGATTACGTCGTAGGCGGTGTTTTCCATAAACCAGCCCGGACGCAAAAAGGTCACCGGCACGTTCAACGCGCTCAGCGCCTGTTCCATCAAGGTGCGTTGGGTCAGCAGATTCAGGTGCTCGGCCTGGGCGCCGATGGTCGACAGGCAAACAACTTTCTGCGGGGCCGCCGCTTCAATGGCCTGAGCGACGGCGGCAATCACCTTGCGCGCCTCGGGAAAACCCGGCTCCGGGTCGAAATCCGAAGGCGGCAGGATGAACACGCCGGTGGCACCCTTGAATGCTTCAGTGAGGGCCGCAGCGTCGTCCATATTGGCGATGGCGACCTCGCAACCAAGGGCGGCCCATACGGCGCCTTTGCCGGCATCGCGAATGACTGCGCGCACGGGTTGACGATCGTTGAGGAGAAAGCGCGCGAGGGCGCCGCCAACTTTGCCTGTGATTCCGGTGATGACATACATGGTGTTTACGCCTGTTGTTCCAATGTGTGGATCAAGCATAAACACCGCCCTGGATTGACAGAATAGCGATCCCGTCACTGCATCAGTGACTCAGAATCATGAATCACTCAGTGGTGGCAATCGGCGTTTTACCGGGGTTTTCTTGACGATGGCGGTGTTGGTTTCGGCGTAAGCGTTGAGCTTATCCAGCAGTGTGTCGAGTTGGTCCATGGTGCGCACATGCAGGCGTGCGATGAAGCAGTCATCGCCGGTCACCTTGTCGCACTCGGTGAACTCGGGGATCGCCTGGATCTGGCGCTCCACCTCCTGCAGTTTCCCGGGCAAAGGGCGAATGCGCACGATGGCTTGCAGCAGATAGCCAAAATGCTTGGGGTCAATGTCCACGGTGTAGTTCTTCAACACGCCACGCTCTTCCAGGCGCCGCAGCCGCTCGCCGACGCTGGGGGAGGACAGGCCGGTGATACCCGCCAAGGCCTTGAGGGACAGGCGCGAATCGTCCATCAGCGCGGCGATCAGTTGCTGGTCAATGCTGTCAATCATGGTCGCTCCGAAAGCGATTGCTCAGGTTTGCCTAATAAGAATAGGCGAAATGAAAGGTTCGCCTTATTTAGAATATGGAGTCGCTACAGGCCAGATTGCCATAATTGAGCCTCACTTGAGGAGCTCAATCATGGACAAATCCATACGTCGCGGTTCATGGGAAATGGTCGCCGCCATGCTCATATCCGGCACCATCGGCTGGTTCGTGCTGGTATCGGGGGTGCCGGTAGTCGAAGTGGTGTTCTGGCGCTGCGTGATCGGCGCGCTGACGTTGCTGGTGGTGTGCTGGCTGCTCGGCTATCTGCGCCTGGACTTGCTGGACTACCGCAAACTCGGGCTGGCGATGCTCAGCGGCGTGGCGATCGTGGGCAATTGGTTGCTGCTGTTCGAGTCCTACGCCAGGGCATCCATTTCCATCAGTACAGCGGTGTATAACGTGCAGCCGTTCATGCTGGTGATGCTGGCAGCAGTGTTCCTGGGCGAGAAAATCACCGTGCAGAAGCTCGCCTGGCTGAGCGTGGCGTTCGTGGGAATGCTGGCGATTGTCACTGCCCATGGCGATCAGTCAAATACCGGGGATGACTATCTGGTGGGCGTGGCATTGGCGCTGTGTGCGGCGTTTTTGTACGCGATTGCCGCGCTGATCATCAAGCGCTTGAAGGAGGTGCCGCCGCATTTGATGGCGTTGATCCAGGTGACCACGGGCGCCTTGCTGCTGGCACCGCTGATGCAGTGGCACAGCCTTTCGGCGTCGATGGATGCCTGGGCCGCATTGCTGACCCTGGGCGTGGTGCATACCGGCTTGATGTACGTATTGCTGTATGGCGCGATCCAGAAGTTACCGACGGCAATCACCGGCGCGCTGTCGTTTATCTACCCGATCGCAGCAATCTTCGTCGACTGGATTGCCTTTGGGCATCGGCTGGGCTGGATGCAATGGCTGGGCGTGGCGGCGATTTTGCTAGCGGCGGCGGGATTGCAGCGGGGTTGGTGGTGGCGTTCGAAAACAGTGATGAGCGTCACGCCGTAGCATGACGCTCACCGGCGACTCAATGTGCGCCGCGCGGGATGGTCTTGAGCAGGTCATCCGGGCTGATATAACCCACCACGCTGCCCGGTTGCGGCAGGCCGAGGATGTGGCCCTTGATCTTGCCGATCACGTGCATCTCGCAAGGCTTGCAGTCGAACTTCAGCGTCAGTACTTCGTCGCCGTGGATCAACTGCATCGGCGCGACCTTGGTCTTCACCCCCGTCACCCCCTTGGCCTGTTTGGGGCACAGGTTGAACGAGAACCGCAGGCAGTGCTTGGTGATCATCACCGGCACTTCGCCGGTTTCTTCGTGGGCTTCATACGCCGCATCGATCAGTTGCACACCGTGACGGTGATAGAAGTCGCGGGCCTTCTGGTTGTAGACGTTGGCCAGGAACGACAGGTGCGATTCCGGGTACACCGGCGGCGGCGTGGTTTCCGCCTTGCGGCCGCCCCGAGGATGGGCCTGGATACGCGCCTCGGTCAGCGCCTCGATCACTTCACGGCGCAGGGCCTTGAGCTGCGAATTCGGGATGAAGAAAGCCTGCGGCGCATCCAGCTCGATCGCGGTGGCGTGGTACTGGGTGGTGCCCAGTTGGCCCAGCAGGTCGCGCAGGGTTTCCAGGGCCTGTTCCGGCTTGTTGGCCACGCCAAACGGGCCGGGCAGGGCAACGCGGGCGCTGATGCCTTCTTCGCTGGTGACGGTCAGTTCCAGGCGATCTTCCTGCAGGCGAGCCGCCCACGACACGCCGATACGGCGCTCGGCGGAAGTCTTCAGCAAAGCCTGCTGCCAGTTATGGTCCAGGTTGCGGTTCAGCGGATGATTCGGGCGCAACTGATGCAGGCCAGCCGGCATCTCATTGGGCTCGACGCGGTAGCGGTAGCGCTTCTCGCCGTCTTCTTCGAACTCGCCTTTTGGCTCGGCGATGTTCGCGCGGAAACCCACCACTTCACGCTTGATCAGCACATTGAGACCGTCGCCGTTGGACAGCGGCTCATGGGTGATCACTTGCAAGTCACGCTTGCCGGCTTTTTCCACCACCCCCACCGGCAGGCCGGTAAAGGTCGGGGTGTCGAAGGCGCCGATGTCAACCTTGCGGTCGGTGACAAAGTAATCGGTGCTGCCACGGTGGAAGGTCTTTTCCGGGTCCGGCAGGAAGAAATGCGCAGTGCGACCGCTGGACGCGCGAGCCAGGTCCGGACGGTCTTCGAGGATCTCGTCGAGGCGCTGACGGTAATAGGCAGTGATGTTCTTCACATAACCCATGTCCTTGTAGCGGCCTTCGATCTTGAACGAACGCACGCCGGCATCCACCAGGGCGCGCAGGTTGGCGCTCTGGTTGTTGTCTTTCATCGACAACAGGTGCTTTTCAAAGGCAACCACACGGCCCTGGTCATCTTTCAAGGTGTAGGGCAGGCGGCAGGCCTGGGAGCAATCGCCGCGGTTGGCGCTGCGGCCATTCTGGGCGTGGGAGATGTTGCACTGGCCGGAGAAGGCCACGCACAAGGCACCGTGGATGAAGAACTCGATGGCGGCATCGGTTTCATCGGCAATCGCACGGATTTCCTGCAGGTTCAGCTCACGGGCCAACACCAGCTGCGAAAAACCGGCCTGGTCGAGGAACTTGGCCCGGCCCAGGGTGCGGATGTCGGTCTGGGTGCTGGCGTGCAGCTCGATGGGCGGGATATCCAGCTCCATCACCCCCAGGTCCTGGACGATCAGCGCGTCGACGCCGGCATCGTAGAGCTGGTGGATCAGCTTGCGCGCCGGCTCCAGCTCGTTGTCGTGCAGGATCGTGTTGATGGTGGTGAACACCCGCGCGTGGTAGCGCCGGGCGAACTCCACCAACTGCGCGATATCGCTCACGTCGTTGCAGGCGTTATGGCGCGCGCCGAAACTCGGGCCGCCGATGTACACGGCGTCGGCGCCATGCAGGATGGCCTCGCGGGCGATGGCAACATCGCGCGCAGGGCTGAGCAATTCCAGGTGATGCTTGGGCAAGGACATAGTTTTTTTAGTCAGGCTTGTCACGGAGGCGGGCATTGTAGCTGCGAAATGCCCGACCGGCACCCGCGAGTTGCCCGGTGGCAGATGCTTTGCGTGGGAAATTTCCTACATATTGGCAGGCGACTTCCTTCGCTGAAGGTTACGCCACCTCGCCATTATTAAGGCCTTCGAGTCTGCAAAACGGTTGATGACGATGGCCCCACCACGTGTCCTGGTTATGGAAAACCACAGTTCCCAGCGCAGCGCCCTGGTCAATATGTTGCGACGGCTCGGGGTGCGGGAGGTGTTGCAAGCCAGCAATAGCGAACAGGCAATAATCCAGATGCAGCGCACGGGCGGCGTGGATATCGTGCTTTGCAACCTGGGGGACAAGGGCTCCGAGCAGGTGGAATTTCTGCGCTATGCCAGCCAGATCGGCCTGGTGCAGGCCGTTGGATTGTCCAATGAGCTGCGCCCGGAGTTGCGCCGGGCCCTGGGGCATCTGGAGTTTTTATCGGGTGTGCAGCTGTTGGGTATCTTGAGCACGCCGTTGCAACTGCCGGCACTGGATCACTTGCTTAAACGCTATCGCGCGGCACCGCCGCCCGTACTCAACCCCGCGAGCCGGGTCCCATTGCCCAGCGAAGAAGAGATCCAACTGGGACTGGCCCTGGGCGAGTTCCGCGGCTGGTTCCAGCCCAAGCGGATGATGAACGATGGCAGCCTCGCAGGCGTCGAGGCGCTGGTACGCTGGGAACATCCGGCCCGGGGCTTGCTGCTGCCCAAGGATTTCCTCGCGGCAGTGCTGGCCTATGACCTGATTGATGAAATGTTCAAGCAACTGCTGGAGCAAGGTCTGAAATTGCTCGCCGTGCTGCATCGCCAGGGCGCCGTGCTGGAAATGTCGTTCAACCTGCATGCATCCCAACTGGCCCGCCACGGCCTGATCGAGCATATCCAGGGTGCCCTGCAACGCCACGGCCTGTGCGCTTCGGTGCTGGTGTTCGAGCTGGCCGAAAACGGCTTGCTGGACCTGCAGCCGCCGACCCAGGAAAACCTGCTGCGCCTGCGCTTGATGGGCTGCGGCTTGTCGATTGATGATTTCGGCGTGGGGTTTTCGTCACTCAAGCTGCTGTGCCAGTTGCCGTTCAACCAGATCAAGCTCGATGGCGACCTTATCCGCACCCTCAACGAACCACGCAGCCAGGCCATGGTCGGCAGCACCCTGGCGCTGGCCCGCTCGCTGGACATGAGCCTGGTGATCGAAGGCGTCAGCAACCGGCATATTCGCGACGCGCTGATCAGCCTGGGCTGCGAGGTGGGGCAGGGTTTTTTCCTGGCCCGGCCGATGACCGGCCACGACCTGCTGCATTGGCTGGCGCGGGAAGATGTGCAGCCGTTAAGTTCGCCGGTGGGCTAGGCGGCAAAACTTCAGAATTTTCCTACACTTCAGTCGTGTTCGTGTAACTTGAGCGAGGCGTCGGCTGGTCGCTTATCCATCGTTTTGCGTCACAGGTGCTTCTGTCACCGGAGCTTTCCGGCGCGCCTTACAGGAGGTTACATGTATACCGCTTTGGTTGTGGACGACCATCCCTTCATTCGCTCTTCCGTCAAAATGCTGCTCAGCCAGGTTCAGTTCGAAGTAGTCGCCGAGGCCGATAATGGCGCCGATGCGGTGCAACTGGCCCGGGAGCATGTGCCCGACCTGATCATTCTCGACATCGGCATGCCCAAGCTCGATGGCCTTGAAGTGCTCAACCGCATCGCATCCCTGCGCCTGCCGAGCAAAATCCTCGTGTTCACCTCTCAGTCGGCACTGTTCTATTCCATGCGCTGCATGAAAGCCGGTGCGGCCGGGTTCATTTCCAAGACGAACGACATGGAGGAGGTGACCAAGGCGATCAAGGCGGTGATGGACGGCTACACCTTCTTCCCCAACCTGGCCCACAGCTCGGTACGGCGCAGTGATCTGGAAGCCACTGATCATGATCTGATCCAGAACCTCTCTGACCGCGAATTGACCATCCTGCAACAACTGTCCCAGGGCTTGACCAACAAGGAAATTGGCGACGCCATGCTGATCAGCAACAAGACGGTCAGTACCTACAAGACGCGCCTGATCGAAAAACTCAACGTCAAATCGGTGGTGTATCTGGCCGATTTTGCCAAGCGCAACAACCTCATCTGAATGAACACACTTCTTCGACACGGCCTGCTGGGTTTCCTGTTGCTCTGCGGCCTGGGCAACGCCCTGGCGGCGCCGCAAATGCTCAAGCTGCACGGGCGTTCCGACGTCAGCGACTACAGTGTAGGCCTCGACGAGGCCGACTGGAGTTGGCTGCGCGGCAAAGGCACGCTGGTGCTCGGCTCGTCGGCGCCGGACTACTCGCCGTTCAGCATCACCAGCAATCGCCATGACTACGAAGGCATCACGGCCGACTACGCGCAGTTGATGGAGCAGTTACTGCACGTGAAAGTGCGGGTGCAACGGTATGCCTCACGCAATGGGGTGTTGGCTGCGCTCAAGGCGGGTGATGTCGATATGCTGGGCAGCTCCAACGGTTTTGAGGCAGCCGACCCGCAGCTTCAACTTTCCGACGCCTATGCCGAGGATCAGCCGACCCTGGTCAGCCGGGTCGGTGACAGCCAGAACCTCGACCCGGAACTGGCCGGCAAGCGTGTGGCGATGCTCTATCACTATCTGCCGCCCAAAGCGGTCGAAGACTTCTACCCCAAGGCCAGCTTGCAGCTTTACCCGTCCACCCTCAGCGCCATCGGCGCCGTGGCATTCGGCCAGGCCGACGTATACCTGGGCGATGCGATCAGCGCCAATTATCTGATCAACCGCAACTACCTGAACAACGTGCAACTGGCCGACTTCTCGCGCATGGAGGTCAGCAATTTTTCCTTTTCGGTCAAGCGCGACAACACGCGCCTGCTGCGGATTATCAATGCGTCACTGGCGGCGATCCCGGTCACCGAGCGCCAGACCATCCTGCGCCGCTGGAGCGCCGGGGGTGCAAGCATGCCAGGCCAGCATCCCCTGCATTTCAGTGTCAGTGAACAGCGCTGGCTGGACAAGAATCCCCGATTGCGCGTGGCGATTGATGAAGACTTCCTACCGATGTCGTTCTACAGCGCCGAAGGCGAATTCCGCGGCATCAGTGCCGACGTCCTGGCCAAGGTGGCCCTGCGCACGGGCTTGAAGTTCGATATCCAGCGGGTGAGTTCGGTGCGCGAGATGATCGACGCAATCACCAGCAACAAGGCCGACCTGCTCATCACCATCACCCCCAGCGAGGAGCGCGAAGCGGTCCTGCGCTTTACCCGTCCGTACCTGGCCACGCCCTTTGTCCTGGTCACTCGTACTGCACCGAGCAGCCCCAATACCTTGGACGATATGCACGGCAAGCGCCTGGCGGTGATCAGCGGTGATTCCAGCCGCGACATGCTGACCGAGCAATACCCGGACATCCGCCTGGTAGATGCCGACAGCGCCCATGACGCCATGGAGAAAGTCGCCAATGGCGAGGCCGATGCGGCAGTCAATTCGCTGATTACCGCGCGCTATATGATTTCCCGGCAATACCGTGACCGCTTGCGTATCACCAGCACCGTGGGTGTAACCAACTCGCGCATGGCCTTTGCCACGGCCCGCGGCTCGCTGGAATTGTTCTCGATCCTGGACAAGGCGCTGCTCAGCATCGCCCCCGAGGAAATGGACGAGTTGACCAATCGCTGGCGCAGCGAAGTGGTGGTAGGCGACAGCTACTGGCTGCGCAACCGCAGCGCAATTATCCAGGGCTTTGGGGTTGCCGCCGTGTTGCTGGTGACTGCCCTGGGCTGGATCGCCTACCTGCGGATGTTGATGCGCAAGCGCAAGCAGGCCGAGCAGGCGTTGAGCGATCAGGTTGAGTTCATGCGAGTCTTGATCAACGGCACGCCGCACCCGATCTATGTGCGTGATCGCCAGGGCAAGTTGCTGATCTGCAACAGTGGTTACCTGGAAGTGTTCCAGGTGGAACGCGAGCAGGTGATCGGCAAGACCGTACTGGACGGTGTGCTGGGCGACCCGGATGAGGCCGCCGCATATCACCGGGATTACCTGCAAGTGATGGAAAGCGGTGAGGCGCAGTTGCAGGATCGCAGCCTGATCATGCCCGATGGCCGCGTACTGACCATTTACCACTGGATGCTGCCATACCGTAGCAGCACCGGCGAAGTCAGCGGCATGATCGCCGGCTGGATTGATATCAGCGAGCGCCAGCGCCTGCTGGAGGACGTTCACGCCGCCAATCGCGCCAAGACCACCTTCCTGGCGACCATGAGCCATGAGATCCGCACACCGATGAACGCGGTGATCGGCATGCTCGAGCTGGCGACGAAAAAGGCTGACCAGGGCGTGATGGATCGCTTCGCGATTGATGTCGCATCCGGCGCAGCACGCGGCTTGCTGGACCTGATCGGCGACATCCTCGACATTGCCCGCATCGAGTCCGGGCGTCTGTCCCTGAACCCCGAGCGCGCTAACCTGCGGGAGCTGCTGGAGTCGGTGGTGCGCATTTTCGAAGGCCTGGCACGGCAGAAACAGCTGCAACTGCAACTCGACCTGGATGCCGGCGTCAACCGTGATGTGTTGATCGACCCGCTGCGCTTCAAGCAGATCGTGTCCAACCTGTTGAGCAACGCCATCAAGTTCACCGCCCAGGGCCATGTGCGCTTGAGCGTGCGAACGGAGGCGGGCAAGGAACAGCTGGGCGTAAGGCTGCAGGTGGAGGACTCGGGCATGGGCATTGGCGAAGAGGACCAGAAACGCCTGTTCAGCCCCTTTACCCAGGCCAGCAACAATGACCAGTCCGCACGTAGCGGCTCCGGCCTGGGTTTGGTCATCAGCCGCACACTCTGCGAAATGATGGGCGGGCGCCTGACCCTCAACAGCACCTTGGGCCAGGGCACGCGCATCGACGTGAGGCTGGACCTGACCACCCTTGAGCCGTTGGCAGACATTGCTCCGGTCGAGGACGAGCCGACAGTAATGAGCCACGCGTTGAACATTTTGGTGATCGATGATTACCCGGCCAACCGTCAGTTACTGACCCAGCAACTCAACTACCTGGGCCACCGGATCGAGGATGCCGAGGACGGTGCCCATGGCTTGCGGGCCTGGCGCAACGGGCAATTCGACGTGGTGATCACTGACTGCAATATGCCTCTGATGAACGGCTACGAACTGGCCCGGGCCATTCGTGCCGACGAGGCGGCCCGTGGATTGCCACCGAGCCTGATCCTTGGTTTTACCGCCAATGCACAGCCGGAAGAGAAGGGCCGGTGCCTGGCCGCCGGCATGGATGACTGCCTGTTCAAGCCCATCAGCCTCAAGGATTTGAGCGCGCGCCTGGCAGGCCTGGCAACGGAGCCGGGGAGTGGACACCCTGGATTTGCTGCAGATGACGATATTGACCTGACCAGCGTCGAGCACCTGGCCGGCGGCAACATTGCTTCGATCAAAAGCTTGTTGGGTGACCTTGCCGCCAGCAATGAGCAGGACATGGCGCGCCTGATGCAACTGTTCACCCGCCACGACCTGCAAGGCCTGGCGGACATCGCGCATCGGGTCAAAGGGGGCGCGCGGATCATCAAGGCCCGAGTACTGATCCGCTGCTGCGAAGACCTGGAAGCCGCCACCCGACAAGCAGACTCCATGCGACTGACCGAGACAGTGGATGCATTGCATCAACAGATGGAGCAACTCGGCGAACGGCTGGAGCGCTACCTCGCCTGAACCTCAGGCGAGTTGGCAATCTCTTTGCGTGGGAATTTTCCTACAAGTCTCAGGGCTAGATACTACGTCCCCAATCCCTGAAGCCTCCGATCATGGACCCGTCGCTCAACGCCGCTGGTTTGTTCCATTACTGGACGCATTCCGCACCAGGCAAACCATTCAGGCATTCGCGACGGCTTTTATCCTTTGATTTGGAGCTGTTCCATGAATCGCAAAGTCTTGGCGATCGCTGCACTGATTTCCACGGGTGCCGTCCAATTCGCTCACGCCTCTGATGGCACCATCAACTTCAACGGTGAACTGCGCAACCAGACCTGCACCATCGCCGTTGACGGCGTTGTCACCCCGGCCGTGGCCACAGTTACATTGCCAACCATTTCCACCGGTCTGCTGACCACCGTTGGCGAAGTCGCTGGCCAAACGGGTTTCAATATCCAGTTGACCAACTGTGTCGGCACCGCAACCACCGCAGCGGCATTCTTCGAAGCCGGTACCAGCGTCGATCCCGTCAGCTTCAACCTGCGCAATATGACCGGCACTGCCACCAACGTTCAACTGCAACTGGTGGACAACTCCAACGGTTCGGTGATCCGGGCCGGCAACACCAACCAGCGCACCAACACCTCCCGCAACACCATCGATGCCAGCGGCGCCGCCAACATGCCGTATGCCGTGCAGTACATCGCCCAGGGTGCCACCACCCCGGGCACGGTGATCGGCTCGGTCACGTACTCCATCGACTACCAATAAGCCTGGCCCTGACGCGCACCCGCGATACGACGCGGTGCGCGTCAGAACCACCGTAGAGGTGCGTGATGTCCTATTTGAAACTTCGCCGTCTCGGTGCCTTGGCACTGCTGGCAAGCCTGGCCTGTTCCCAGGCCACCGCTGGTGTGGTGATCACCGGTACTCGTCTGGTTTACCCCGCGAGCCAGAAGGAAATCACCGTTAAATTGAACAACAACGGCACCCGCCCGGTGCTGGTGCAGTCGTGGGTCGACAGTGGCGACCTGGAGTCCAGCCCGAGCCGCGCACGTGCGCCGTTTGTGCTGTCGCCACCGGTGTCGCGTATCGACCCGAGCAAGGGCCAGAGTCTGCGTCTGATGTATACCGGTACGGCGTTGCCCACCAACCAAGAGTCGGTGTTCTGGCTCAACGTTCTAGAGATCCCGCCGAAAGCCGAAGGCCCGGTGGACCTGAACGTATTGCAGATGGCCTTCCGTTCGCGGATCAAGATTTTTTATCGGCCAGACAACTTGCCAGGCAGCGCCGCCGAGGCCATCAGCCAGGTGCAATGGTCGCTGGAACAGCAAGGCAAGGGCTTTGCGCTGAAAGCCTACAACCCCAGCGCATTCCACGTCTCCCAGGTGGAGTTGAGCCTGGTGGCGGGCGGGCAACGCTACACCAGTGAAAACGGCATGGTCGGTCCAGGGGAGACCCGGATGTTCCCGCTACCGAACTTGAAGGCGCGGCCCGGGAGTGGGGCGGCGGTAGAGTTCAACGCCATCAACGACTACGGCGCGTTACTGCCAACCCGCCAGGCACTCAAACCCTGATCCCGATGTGAGCCTTTCTGCCCACGAGTGACTTATGACGACGTTCTCCAGCCCTGGTACTGACCTGCGGGCACGGCAGCGCTTTGCCTTGAATCCGTTGACAGTGCTTATTCTAAATGCCTTCGTTCTGGGGCCCGGCGCATTGCTGGCCCAGGATGCACATGCCGATGAAGAGGTACAGTTCAACGACGTATTCCTGCCCCAAGACTCCCGCAGTCTCGACCTGAGCCCTTACCAGAAAGGCAATCCGGTGCTGCCGGGCGAATACCGCGCTGACGTTGCAGTCAACGGTCGCCTGGTGACCCGTCAAGACATCCGTATTGAAGCCGAAACCGATGGCAGCAGCCCGGTGGTGTGTGTCAATAAAGCAGTATTGGAGATGATCGGCGTCGACCTGCGCCGCCTGACACCAGAGGCCACTGTTGAGCTGGAAAGCGGTAAGCAGTGCCTGGAACTGGCGCGGCTGATCGACGGCGCAACCGCTGCATTCTCGCCGTCTACCCAGTTGCTCGACATCAGCATTCCGCAGATTGCCCTGCGCCGTGATGCGCGCAATGCCGTCAGTCCGGAGTTGTGGGACCGGGGCGTTACCGCCGCGATGTTGAGCTACACCCTGAACGCCAACCACAACCAGACCCGCACCGGTAACTACGACACGGCGTATTTGGGCCTGAATGCCGGGTTTAACCTGGGCGATTGGCGTTTGCGCCATAACGGTTCGCTGAACTGGCAGAAAGACAGTGGCCAGACTTATCAGACGCTCAATACCTATGCCCAGCGCGACATTACGTCGCTGAAAAGCCAGCTGACCGTGGGCGAGGCCAACACCAGCGGCGAAATTTTTGACACCCTGGCTTATCGCGGGGTGCAACTGGGCACCGACGATCGCATGTTGCCCGAATCCCAGCGCGGCTATGCGCCAGTGATTCGCGGTATCGCCCGCACCAGCGCACGTGTTGCGGTGCGCCAGGCGGGAAACCTGCTGTACGAAACCACGGTGGCGCCGGGCGCGTTTGTGATCGACGACTTGTATTCCACTGGTTATGGCGGTGACCTGGACGTCACTGTGTACGAGGCTGACGGCAGCGAGCAACGCTTTATCGTGCCGTTCGCCGCGACCGCTCAACTGCTGCGACCCGGTACCTCGCGCTTCAACCTGACGGCAGGGCAAACCCGCAACAATTACATCTCGCGCCAGGCCAAGGTGGTGCAGGGCACCTACCAACGAGGGTTGAGCAACCTGTTTACCGGCTACGGCGGTGTCCAGGCCAGCGACGACTACCGTGCAACCCTGGGCGGCCTGGCCTTGAGTACACCGATCGGCGCATTGGCGGCCGACGTCACACACGCACAGACCCAACTGCGCAGCGGCAGCTCAAGCGGCCAGAGCCTGCGCCTGACGTACAGCAAAAACATTCTCAGTACCGGCAGTAACTTCGCCCTGGCGGCTACGCGGTTCTCTACCGAGGGCTACCTGGACTTCAGCAACGCCGTACAACTGCTCGCAGCCGAGCGTGATGGCCTGGACACCAGCCTGTACGGCCGGCCTCGCAGCCGCTTGACGCTGTCCGCCAACCAGAGCCTGGGCGGTTGGGGCCAGGTGGCATTCAGCGGGTTTACCCAGAATTACTGGAACCTGCCAGGCAGCGATGTGCAGTACCAGCTCAGCTACAACAAGCAAGTCAACCAAGTGAGCTACGGCATCAGCGCCAACCGCAGTCGCGCAGGGCTGGGCGGCATGCAGAACTCGATGCTGTTCACCGTCAGCCTGCCGCTGGGCTTTGGCGACTCGATCAATCGTCCGCAACTGTCGGCGCGGGTCATGCGCGACACCGGCGGCAGTGTCAGCCAGCAAGCCACTGTGAGCGGCACCGCCGGGCAAGACCGCCAGTACAGTTACAGCGCGACTGCCGGTCACGACGGTGCCAGTGCCAGTAACAGCACAGCCCTCAACGGCCAATACACCGGTTCCAAGGCCATCGTCGGTGGCACTCTGAACAATGGCCAGGGCTACAACAGCCTATCGCTGAACGCCAGTGGCAGCGTGGTAGCTCACCCGAGCGGGGTGACGTTCACACCGTACCGGGGCGACACCATGGCAGTGGTCAGCGCTCCCGGTGCAGCGGGCGCAAAAGTGGTGGGTTACCCCGGCCTGAAACTCGATGGGCGCGGCAATGCCGTCGTGCCGTACCTGCGGCCCTATGAACTCAACGAAGTGGCGATCGACCCAGTCGGTACCTCACTGGACGTGGAATTGAGCGAAACCAGCCAGCAAGTCGCTCCCCGTGCCGGTGCCGTGGTGGCGTTGAAATACGGCACCCGCACTGGTGAAGCCTTGCTGCTCAACGTCAGCCTGGCCGATGGCAGCACGTTGCCGTTCGGCGCCTCGGTTGTGGATGACCGTGGCGTGTCGGTGGGCATGGTCGGGCAGGGCGGGCAGCTTTATGCCCGAATCAAGGAAAACGCGCACCGGCTGTTGATCAGTTGGGGCACCCAGGCCAACCAGCAATGTGCCTTGACGCTGCCTGCGGGCAAACGTGATGGCCAGCAACTGCGCCAGGTGGATGCGGTGTGCACCCCCGATCCCGTGGCGGCGGTTGCGGCCCGATAATGCTCTGAAGGAGAAACTGACATGATTCAGAAGAAACCCTGGGCCTTGCGCCTGCTGGCGCTATCTGGCCTGCTGGCCGGTGTCGCCTTTTGCAGTGCCAAGGCTGTTGCCGGCACCTGCGAACTCAATCCGGCAACAAACCCACTGGGCAGCCAGCCGATCATTGCCACCATGCCGCTGTTGGGCGCAAACCTGACCGTGGGGCGCGACCTGCCGGTTGGCAGTGAAATCTATCGCCAGACGTTCATGCCTACTACCACCACCAATTTACATTGCCTCAACCTGACAGCTCAGCCGCTGGAACGGGATTACTTCACCGCCACGCCATTGCCGTTGTCCGCCTGGATGGGCTCTCCCTACGGAGGCAAGACCTACGAGACTGGGGTCGCCGGAGTCGGCGTGGTGATCTGGTTTCGCAGTGACGTGCTGCCCTACACCTGGAGTATGCCCAACTGCGACACGATGATGGCCAACTGCGGGATCAACTCCGCACCTGGAAACATGGCATTGGTTGTGTCGCTGATCAAGACCGGCAATGTGGCGGCCGGCGTGATCAACGGAGCAAACTTTCCTTCGGTCGTTCGTGACATCGTCACCGACAACATCCTGCCCGTGCTGCGGCTGAACTTCTCCGGCACGATCAACATCGTCTCGCGTACCTGCACCACACCGGACGTGCCGGTGCCGCTGGGCAGTTATCGGGTCAGTGAACTGGGCGGCGTCGGGAATGGCACGCCATGGAAGGAGTTTGACATCCAGTTGCTCAATTGCCCGGCGTTCCACGGCTACTTTTCAACGACTGGCCCGCAATGGAGTAACGACGGCAGCACGTTGCCCGGTACTCGCACCAACAACGCAGTGAACTTCCGACTGGACCCGGTCAACGGCGTGATCGACGCGGCGAATGGCGTGATGAGCCTGACCAACAGCGCACCCGGCGAGGCGCCGGCGGCGACAGGTGTCGGCATCCAGATCGCTCGCCGCACAGCAGTGCCCGTACCTTTGGGCACCATGGTGGCGGGGTTCCAGGCCAGCCTGACGTCCTTGGAAGGCGCCAGCTTTGCCATCCCGCTGCAAGCGCGCTACCTGCAAACTCAAGGCACCGTAACCCCCGGGCCGGCAAACGGTGCCGCGGTGTTCACACTGGATTATCAGTGAACTATCCACTAGGAAATTTCCTACAAGAGCGCGGCACCATTCATACGTAGTCAACCCACCCCACACCCGATACTGAGCCTCGTTGAACGGCCCCACCGACCAAGCGGACCGGGCCTTGCAACCTGATTGAAGCCCTCACCGGGCTTCAGACTTTCCTCACTCTCTGGATTACGTTATGAACAAGTTTGCGCTTAAAGGTCTGTTTGCCGCTGTCATCCTCGCCGCTGGTTCCCAGGCTGCCATGGCTGCTGACGGTGAAATCAACTTCGTCGGTTCCGTAACCGACAACACCTGCCCGGTGGTCGTGACTGACCTGAACGGTTCGGCCGGTGCTGGCGATGTGGGCCTGGGCGACGTGCCCGCCACTTCCCTGGCTACCGTTGGTGCTGTTGCCGGTGGCGGCGCGTTCTCCCTGACTATCGACACCAACGCCCCAGGTTGCAGCGTCACCGGCAAGAGCGCCGTGGTCAAATTCCTGTCCCTGAGCGGCACTGCCGGCGCCAGCGGCCAGTGGATCGGCATCACCCCGGACGCCGGTCACGCCACCAACGTTGCAGTACAGATCAAGGACGCCACCGACAAGGACGTGCAACTGGGCCTGGAATCGGCTCCGTACCTGGACCTGGCCCAGCCGCTGCGCTTCACCGCCAACTACATCGCTACCGGCATTGCGACCTCCGGCCCGGCCAACGCCAAGGCTGCGTTCACCGTCGAGTACCAGTAAGCCCTGTTGATGCGCCGCTGCAGCGCTGAAGCGCGCAGCGGCCATCCCCTCGCTCACGGCAAGAGGATGATCGAAATGAACGTTTCCCCCTTCAAGAAGGCATCGGCCCTGGCGCTGTTGCTCAGTACTGCACTGCTCAGCACGGCCAGCCAGGCCGGTGTGATGCTCGGCGGCACGCGGATCGTGTTCGACGGCAACAAACGCGACGCGTCGATCACCGTCAGCAACACCACGGCGCAGCCGTACATGGTGCAGACCTGGGTCAACACCGAAGCCGATGACATGACCACCGCCACGCCCTTTGTGTCGACGCCGCCGCTGTTCCGACTGGACCCGCGCAAAGAGCAAATGGTGCGCATCCAGAAAGTCGCCGGCAACCTGCCGAGCGACCGTGAATCGGTGTTCTATTTCAACGCCCAGGAAATCCCGGTGGCCAGCGAAGGCAACGCCAATACGCTGAAGATTGCCATGCGCACCCGCGTCAAATTGTTCTATCGCCCGGCCGGTCTCAAGGGCAATGCGATGGAAGCACCGTCGCAGCTGACCTGGAGCCTCGCGCAGGAACAGGGCAGGGCCGTGCTGGTGGTCAATAACCCGTCGCCGTTCCATATCTCGTTCATTGGCGTGACCGCCAAGTCTGCCGGCCAGAGCGTCGAGGTCAACGAGCCGACGATGGTCGCGCCGATGAGCAGCCAGCGTTATCCCCTGTCGGGCTTCAAAGGCACAACCGGCGAAGTGGTGTTCTCGGCCATCAATGATTACGGCGGCTACAGCGAGCCGCAGACCGTGCCACTGAACCGCTGATTCCTTTTCTTCCTGTAGACGTTTGCGCGTGCCGCGACTGTGGCGCGGCGGCCGGGTATTGCCATGCGAATCGATAACTCCTTCAGCTTTAGTCGTTTGCCTTTGTGGGTCGCCGTGGCGGCCGCCTGTGCCGGTGAATTGGCCGTGGCCGGTGAGCCTGCCAAGTTCGATGCCGGCTTCATGCAGTCGTTTGGCGGCGCCGGGGCCGGGCCCAATCTCGACCTGGATGCGGTGGCCAACAGCGGCAGCATCGGTCCTGGTACCTACCCGGTGCTGGTTCGCCTGAACCAGAGCTTTTTCGACCGGCGTGACATGACCTTCATCAAGGATGAGCAGGGCAATGACGTACGTGTATGCCTGTCCGAGGCCTTTCTGAAGGAACTCGGGGTGAAGCTGGATGCGTTCAAGGTGCCCGGCGAAACACTGCCCGCGTGCATCGACCTGGCAGCTCTGATCGAAGGCGCCTCGGTGACCTTCAACGCCAACTACCTGGCCCTGGATATCAGCGTGCCGCAGATCGCCCTGAGCCGGGATGCGGCCGGCTACGTGGCACCGTCGGAATGGGACCGCGGCATCAACGCCGCGATGCTCAACTACCAGTTTTCCGCTGCGCAAACCAACAGCGACGCCCGGGGCACCGGCAATCAGTACAACCTGTATGCCACCGGTGGTTTCAACCTCGGCGACTGGCGTTTTCGCTCCAGCTCCTCGTTCCGCCAGGGCGATGAAGGTGGCCGCCAGTGGCAGCGCAGCAATACCTACGCGCAACGGGACATCACACCGCTGAAGGCTACGCTGACGATGGGCGAGAGCTTCACCCCTGGCGATGTGTTCGACAGCGTGCCGTTTCGCGGTGTGCAACTGGCCTCGGACATGGGCATGTTGCCGGACTCGATGCAGGGCTACGCCCCGGTGATCCGTGGCATCGCCGAAACCCAGGCCAAGGTCGAAGTGCGCCAGAACGGCTACTCGCTGTACACCACTTACGTGGCGCCGGGTGCGTTTGAAATCAACGACCTCAACGCCGCCTCGGGCAGCGGCGACCTGGAAGTGATCATCACCGAAGCCGACGGCCGTGAACGACGTTTCACCCAGCCGTACGCAACCCTGGCCAACATGCTGCGGGAAAACACCTGGCGCTATAGCGCGACTGTGGGCGAATACAACTCGGCCAACGGCGGCGAGCGGCCGATGTTTACCCAGGCGTCCCTGGCCTATGGCTTGCCGTTCGACCTGACCCTGTACGGCGGCTTTCTGGGGGCTGATTTTTACCGTGCCGGTGTGGTTGGCGTGGGCAAGAGCCTGGGCAGCATCGGCGCCGTCTCGGTCGACGTCACCCAGGCGCAGACCGACGTGCCCAAGGCCGTCACCACCCAAGGCGACAGCAAAAAAGGCCAGAGCATCGGCCTGCGCTACGGGAAGGCATTTGAAAGCGGCACCTCGGTGCGCTTCGCCGGTTACCGCTATTCCACCGAAGGCTATCGCGACTTCAGCGAAGCCGTGGATTTGCAGCAACCCAACGACTACAGCCAGTTCTCCAAGCGCAGCAAGGTCGAGGCCAGCGTCAACCAGGCCCTGGACAACTACGGCTCGCTGTACTTGAACCTGAGCAAGCAGAACTACTGGGGCACGTCCCGTGAAGACAAGCAGATGCAGCTGGGTTTCAACACCCAGTACAAGGGCGTGACCTATGGCGTGTACGCCAGCAAGACCCTGACAGACGACTTCGGCTCCAACAACCAGGTGGTCTTCACTGTGTCCATGCCCCTGGGACAAACCCGCAGCACCGGTACGTTCAGCGTCACCCGCAACAATGACGGCAGCCTGGATCAACGGGCCGGCCTCAGTGGTCGCGATGGCAACCTGAACTACAACGTCAACGCCAACCGCGTGGAAAACACCGGTAACAACGGTTCGGCACTGCTGGGCTACCGTGCACCGTTTGCCCAGTTGGGCGCCGGTGTGAGCGTCGGCTCGGGCTACCGGCAGACCTCGGTAAGCGCGGCGGGCTCGGTGCTGGCCCATGCCGATGGCGTGGAATTCGGCCAAACCCTGGGTGAAACCGTGGCGCTGGTGGAGGTCAAGGACACGCCGAAGGTCGGCCTGCTGAATGCCCCGGGCACCCTGACCAATGACCGCGGATACGCCCTGGTGCCGTACGTCACGCCGTATCGCAAGAACCGCGTGGCCGTGGACACCAGCGAACTGGACACCAGCGTCGACATCGCCGAAGGCGTGACCAACGTGGTGCCGCGTCGCGGTGCGGTGGTCAAGGCGGTATTCGCCGCCGGCCGATCGGAAAAAATACTGCTCAACGTCCGCTTGCAGGACGGCTCGCTCTTGCCTTTCGGCACCACCGTGCAGGACGACCAGGGCGCCAGTGTCGGCGTGGTCGGCCAGGCCGGACAAGTGCTGCTGTCGGCGGGCAAAGGTGTCACCTACACCATGAAATGGGGTGGCAACGCCGCGCAGCAGTGTGAAATCAATTTGGATATCAGCAGCACGCCAGCCACCGACGGTTATCGGGTGATGGACGCTGTGTGCGTAGGAGTTCGTCCATGAAACAGATAAACAAGTGGAAAAAACGCGTGCTGTTGAGCGCGCTGGCGGTGGCACCGTTTGCCCTGTCAGAGATGGCGTTGGCCGACTGTGCGTCTACCAGCGCGACCCAGAGCGTACACCCCATCGGGGATGTGTACATTCCTCAGGATGCGCCGGTGGGGTCAACCATCGGGCTGGTCAAGTACACCCGCTTCCCGATCATCAACTGCACGACGACGGTACCGTTTTCAATCCAGGCCAACATGCTCGGTGCCAAGTTACCCGCGGTCACCGCCGCCATTGGCGCGGTGCAAGGCAGCCAACTGTACGCGACGAACATACCGGGAATCGGGGTAGGCGTGGTCAACGAAAGCCGCCCCAGCTTTCTGTGCCGGACCTCCGGCAACTGGTACTTCCCGCTGACGTACGCCAGCTGTAATACCGGTGGTTTCGCCTCCAATACCAATAACAGCTTGATCCTGATCAAAACCGGACCGATCCCGGCAGGCGTCAATGATTTCGGCAACCTGCAGGTGTACACCGTCACGATCAACAACAACGGTACGCCGTTCGACTGGATCGACGGTCGCCTGACCGGCAGCGTGACCGTGGCCGGCTGCAGCATGCCCGAAGGCGTGGGCAGCATCATCGACGTTCCGTTGAACAACTGGGAAAAGCGCGTGTTCAACGGTCCCGGCAGCGTCACGCCAACCGAAAGTTTCAATATCCCGCTGAATAACTGCATTGCCGGGACGTACGCGGGGAATCCGACCTGGAACTACTTCCAGGGCAACACCGCCAACATCCGCCTGGATGGCGCCAAGGGGTCGGTGATTGTCGATGCCGGCCAGGGAGTCCTGGGGCTCAACTCTGAAGCCACCGCCAGCGGCGTGGCGGTACAGGTGCTCAAGCAGGACGGAACCGTGCTGCCGCTGGGCGTCGACGTACCGATCATGCCGGTCCAGGACGGCACCACCAACCTGCAGTTCGGTGCCCGCTACATCCAGACCGCCGGCGACGCCTCCGGGCCGCAGCCCGGTATTGCCAACGCCACCGCGAACTTCACCATCACCTACAAATAGGAAAAACCCCATGCAACGTTTTACCCGTCGCTTCATGGCCGCTTGCGTGCTCTCCACCGTGGTTGCCAGCGGTGCTGCTATTGCCAACGATCACCCGACCATCCGCGCCATGTCGGGTGCCGAGCAGATCAAGCAATTGCCGGCCGCCAAGACCGCGCTGATCGTGATCGACTTCCAGAACGAATACTTCACCGGGCGCATGCCAATCCCGGATGGCGCCAGTGCCCTGGCGAAAACCCGCGAGCTGATCAACTACGCCGACAGCCACAAGATCCCGGTCTACCACGTGCAGCACGTGTCGCCGGCCGGCGCTGCGGTATTCGCCATTGATGGCGAGACCGTAAAGTTCCACAAGGACATGCAGCCACGCCCTCAGGACCACGTGGTGCAGAAGAACACCGTAAGCGTGTTCGCCAGCACCGACCTGGCCACACAACTGAGCAAGGCCGGGATCAACACGCTGATCATCAGCGGCCTGATGACCCACGCCTGTGTCGCCGGTGCCGCCCGTGATGCAGCGCCACTGGGTTTCAACGTGATCGTTGCTTCCGATGCTTCCGCCACCCGTGCGATCACCCGTCTCAATGGCCAAAGCGTCGACAAGGACGCCTTGCATCAATCGGCACTGGCCGAAGTCGAGGACACCTTCGGCGATGTGATGACCACCGAGCAAATCGTCAAGTTGCCCGTGCTCTAAACCGCTGCGACACGCCCGGCGTCATACCCGGGCGACCTTATTCCTTTCAGATGAGCCGACTTCAATGACGAGTTTTCCCATACGCGTGCTGGTACTCGAGGATCATCCTTTTCAACGTGCCGTCGCAGTGAGCCTGCTGCGCCAACTGGGTTGCCACGAGGTATTCGAGGCCGCAGACGGTGTGCAGGCGCTGACGGTGCTGCAACAGGTGGGCGGGGTGGATATTGCCCTGTGCGACCTGTGCATGGACGGCATGGATGGCCTGGAGTTTCTTCAGCAGGTGGGGCACTCGGGACTGGTCGGCTCGGTGATTATCAGCAGCTCACTGTCGGCCGATGTGCGCCGCACGGTGCAGCAGATCGTTTCGTTGCTGGGCCTGGAAATGCTCGGTGACGTCGGCAAGCCGTTGCAGGCCCACGCCCTGGAGACCCTGCTAAAAAAGCGCTCCAGTGGCCCTGGTGTCGCGCCACCCAAGGCTGCACCGGTACGCCTGGCCAGCGATGAAGAAGTGCGGTGGGCCCTCAACGAACAGCAACTGCAGGCCTGGTACCAGCCCAAGGTCGACCTGCATACCGATGACGTCTGCGGCGTAGAGGTGCTGACCCGCTGGGTGCACCCGTTGCGCGGCATCCTGTCGCCGGCCGTGTTCATGCCGGTGCTGGAGCGCTGCGGCTTGCTGGATACGCTGTTGTTCATGCAGATGAACCAGGCCCTGAGCCTGCAGCGACTGGCGAAAAACGCCGGGCTGGCGCTTGACCTGTCGTTCAACCTGAATGCCAGCCAGTTGACCAACAGCAACCTGACCGCAGTGATCAAGGGCATCCTCTCGCTGCACCAGACGGCACCTGCCAGCGTGACCTTCGAACTCACCGAAAGTGGCCTGCTGGAAGCCCCGGCCACCAGCCTGGAAACCCTGGTGCGCCTGCGCATGATGGGCTGCAAGTTGTCCATCGACGACTTTGGTGCAGGCTTCTCGTCGTTGCAGCGCCTGTGCCAGTTGCCGTTCAACGAGATCAAGCTCGACGGGGAGTTTATCCGCACCTTGCTCCACGAACCGCGCTGCCAGGCAATCGTCAGCAGTACCCTGGCATTGGGGGAAACCCTGGGGATGTCCGTGGTAGTGGAAGGCATCGAGACGGAGGAGCAGCGCGAGTCGTTGCTCGCGATGGGATGCACTCAAGGGCAGGGCTACCTGTTCGCCCGGCCCATGAATGATGTGGATCTGCTGCGCTGGCTACCGGCGGCGTCGAATATTGAACGACGCTCCTGATCAGCCCTTGGCGGCCATCGCAGTGACTTCAACCCGCATGCCTTCGACGGCCAGGGCGGCAACACCAACCGCCGCACGCACAGGCCAGGGCTTGGCGAAGTAGCGCTTGTAGACTTCGTTGAACGCGGCGCGGTCGGCCATGTCGGTCAGGTAGATGGTCAAGTGCATGACCCGGTCAATCGAACTGCCGGCACGTTCCAGGGCCACCTTGAGGGCTTGCAGGGTGCATTCGCTTTGCAGGGTGATGTCGCCAAGCTCCAGGCTGCCGTCGGCGCGGGTAGGGATTTGCGTGGAGACGAGGATGCCGTTGAAGCCGATGACGTCGGAAGAGATGGAGTCCGGATCGAGGTCGGGGGTGAACGCGAGGTCGTGGTTGGCCATGAAGGTCTCGTTTTGCTGCAGAGTGAGGCCGCGCAGTTTAACGCCTCCCGCAGAACTGCCAACCCAAATAGCTGTTCAGCGTGCCAGCGACCTGTGTCGCTGGCACGTCCCGGGAAGGGCTTACAGGATGTTGAACGGGTAGTTGACGATCAGGCGCGTATCGTTGACGTCGCCGCCACTGCCCGACTCGGAACTGCCGGTGTGGTAGGCCTGGCGCAGGCGGAACGCGAGGTTTTTCGCCGGCCCGCTCTGCACCACGTACTTCACTTCCACGTCGGTTTCGTGCTCCTTGGCGCCGTTGCCGTAGGCGCCGAGGTAGGCACTGTTGGCCGGGGTGTGGCTGCCGTCAATGTCGGAACCGTTGATGTAGCGGCTCATAAAGCTAAGCCCCGGCACACCGTAGGTCGCCATGTTCAAGTCGTACCGCAGGGCCCAGGAGGCTTCGCCAGGGCCGTTGAAGTCGGACCATTGCACCGAGTTGGCCAGCAGGATCGAGTCGCCGGCCGCGGCGGCACCGTTGTCACCCGCGCCGATGTAGTCGAACGGCTCGTTGCCATCGATCTTCTGGAACGACAGCGTCAGCGTGTGGGCCTGCAGGAACGAATAGGCCGCCGCCAGCGAGTACGCCGTGGTGTTGATCGTGCCTGCGTTGGCACTCCCGGTATCCAGTGTGCGGTACAGGTTGCCGTCCAGGGTCACGGATTGGCCATTGCTCAGCGGCATCACGTAATTGAGGTTGGTGTAGTACTGGCACCACACGTCCTGCAACTCGCCGGCATACACCGTGGTGCTCAAGTCCGGGGTGAAGGTGTATTTGCCACCGACAAAACTGGCACTTTTGGTCGCCACGTTGGCGTAGGTGGCAAAGATATCGTGCTCATGGTTGGTGGTATCGCCGCTGTTGGTCGCGGTGAAGTGGCCGGCTTCAAGGTTCAGGCCGGCAATTTCGTTGCTGGTCAGGTCAAAGCCGGTGGCGGTCTGGTCAAGCAGCCCGACACCCCCGACGGCAAACACTGGCGCGGTGGGCTGCATTTCACCGTACTTGAGCTGCGTCTTGGAGATCCGCAGCTTTATCGCTCCCCCCAACGAGCCGTAGGCGTCCTGAGGGTCGCCGTTGCGATCAAGGGGCAGGTTGCCGGTGTTCGCGTATTTGCGCTGGGAGTCGAGTTTCAGCCCGCCGTAGGCATAGGCGTCGACGCCAAACCCGATGGTGCCCTGAGTGAAGCCGGAGATGTAATTGGCCATGACCCCTTGGGTCCAGTCGCGCTGGTCGGCCCGGCCTTCTTCCCGGTTACGGTTCAAGTAATAGTTGCGCGCGACCCCGGTGAGGCTACTGCCATCGACAAACCCCGTGGCGGCGGCCTGATCCGTTACTGTGTCTGCCAAGGCTACTTGGCTCAGGCTGGTAGATATGACCAGCGCTAATAGGTTCCACTGTTTAACCATGGTAATGACTTCCCCGGATTAATTAATCGCTAAAAGTTGCGTGCACAGGTGCACGACCTTATTTTTTATGGCGTATATAACTTTTCGGCAGGCGTTATTAAGGCTGGCGTTGAAGCCGGGTTTCGCGTCTTGTAGTTTTAGCCGGGCACCACCCTGGCGGGCATTGCTGGCCTGTGTGCGACGGGCGATTTTTAACCGAATTGTGTTAAAGAACCAGTGAAGGGATCTTAAACTCGATTAATTAATATTCACTTTTTCAGGCGGCAGGCTGGTGTAACTTTGAGCCTGTCTTAGCCGCTCTGCTTCGACAAAAACCTTTGGTTTGCCGCCGCAGGCTCTGCGGCGGATTTTTTATAAATACCCCATGTAAATTTATTTAGTGTTGGGTTTATAAAAAGTACGGCGAGTACTTTGTTTTCTATTAACTTTCACAACTAATTGCCGGCGCTTTTATTGGCGCGACAGCACGTGAACCGATCAACTCCCTCCGTTTTAATACTTTCTTAAAAAAATCGGTCTATGGTTCTGGCCCTTGCTCATCATCCCGTATGTGTGGATTGTGTTGCCCCATTCCAAGCAGCACACGAGGGCCTGCTGTGTATTTATTGTTGGTGGAAGACGACGCCATGCTGGCCGAAGCCATTTGCGATGGCGCACGGCAAAACAGCTGGAACATTGACCATGTCAAGGACGCCTCCCACGCGCGCCTGGCCTTGGTCGAACATACCTATAACGCGGTCCTGCTTGACCTGGGCCTGCCGGGTGAGTCCGGTTTGAGCGTGCTCAAGGCCCTGCGCAAACAACACGACCCCACACCGGTGGTGATCCTCACGGCCAGCGGGCAACTGAGTGCGCGCATCGTCGGCCTGGATGCGGGGGCTGATGATTATCTGGTCAAGCCGTTCCAGCTCGACGAACTGTGGGCGCGCTTGCGGGCCGTGAGCCGGCGCAGTGAAGGGCGGGTGATCTCACTGCTGACCCTGGGGGATATCGTGCTGGACCGCAGCCGTCACGTGGTCACACGAGGCGGCCAGCGGGTGGCATTGAGCGCGTATGAATACCGCACGTTGCTCGCGCTGCTGGAGCGCCCCGGTCACGTGCTTGCGCGTGATCATTTGCAAGCGGTGGTTTATGGCCACGCCAGCAACATCGAGAGCAATACCATTGCCGTGTATATCCACCAATTGCGGCGCAAATTGGGCGATGAGCTGATCACCACGGTCCATGGCCAGGGCTATATGATCGCCGGGGCCCGTCAATGAAATCCCTGCGCCAACGCATGATGCGTGTGCTGTTCCTGACCATCGGTATCTGCTGGGCGCTGGCCTTGACGGCATTGCTGATTTACACCCAGGTCAGCTCCAGCAGCATCTGGGACAGCAAGCTGCAAGCCATCGCCACCCAGCTGTTGCTGGCTGTCCCGCAGAACAATGAGCAGCTCCCGGGCAAGGACGCCAGCCCGCAACTACGCAGCGCCGGGCTGGCCGAAGCCGGGTTGTTGACGTACCAGGTGTGGGGGCGCCACGACCGTTTGCTGGCCGGTGCGCCGGGCGCTCCGTCGACGGCGTTGCAGGGGAGTTTCCTGGACGGCTTTTCGAGCCCGATGATCGATGGGCGCAAGTGGCGGGTCTATTCAATTTCCGACAGCAACCGGCAACTGACGGTCCAGGTCGGCTACCTGCACAGTGTGATCAGCGCGGACATGCGTCGAAAAGCCTTCGTGGCGCTATGTATCGCCTCATCGCTGCTGGCGCTGGTAGGGCTGTTGATGTGGCAGGTGTTGCGGCGTGCGCTACGGCCGGTAATGGTGATCGAAAATGCCCTGCGGGGCAGGCATCGTTTTGACCTTACGCCGTTGTGGGTGGGCGCGCTGCCCGTCGAGCTGCGCCCGCTGGTGGAGGGGTTCAATCACTTGCTGCGCCAACTCGACCAGGCACTGGAAGGTGAACGGCGTTTTATCGCCAATGCGGCCCATGAGTTACGCACGCCGCTCTCGGCCTTGCAGGCCCATGCGCAAATTGCCCTGCGGGCCACGACCCTGGCTGAAAAGGACGCGACCTTGCACAAGCTGCTGGCCGTGGTGGCGCGCAGCTCGCGTTTGTCTGAGCAATTGCTGGACCTGGCGAGCCTGGAGGCGGTGCACAAACCCCATCGCACCCAGGTCGATTTGAGCGAACTCATCGGCTATGTCACCGATGAATTTGAGGTGCAGGCCGCGCAGGCGCAGCGCACGCTGCTGGTGGAGACCCAACCGTGCCTGATCGACTGCGATGTCGACGCCATGGGCATTTTGCTGCGCAACCTGATCGACAATGCCCTGCGCTACACCGCGCCAGGCGACCACGTAAAAATCAGTTGTGGCCCATCGCCCCAGGGGCCTTGCCTGCAAGTCGCCGATGACGGGCCGGGGGTGGCGGCCGCCGAGAGGGAGTCGATCTTCGAGCGCTTTTACCGCGTTCCCGGCAATGGCGGGCAGGGCAGCGGGATCGGCCTGTCGCTGGTGAAAAATATCGTTCAAGGGCACCACGCAAGCCTCATCACCAGCAGCGGCCTGGCCGGCAAGGGATTGTCCATCAGCGTGTATTTTCCTGGGGTTGTGCCGCCTCCAGCACCTGCGCCATAACCTGGGCCTGCCATTCAAAATAAGGGTTGTACGTGAGGCGGGCATGCACCTTGCCTGCTTCCCGATAGCCCCAATCGGAACACCACACAGCGGCCCCCGCCAGGCATTGGCGGTAGCCGTCGGCGTTCTGCCCGTTGGAACACATCGGCTGTTTGCCTTGTCGACCGTACTGGGGGTTGTCCGGCGAGAACAGCACACTCATATGGGAAAACTGGCTGATGTGTTCGGCGGGAAACTGATCACTGCGCACCAGCATCCTAGGGTGGCGCTGCCCGGCAACCAGGTCGCCATACCAGATCATCCGGGATGCCGGGTTCGGAAAGCGCTGACTGAACGTCTCCCGCACAAACCCCACATCCACCACCGAATCATGGGCGGCGCTGACGATCAGCACTGGCCGGTCATAGGTCTGCATCGCCAGCCTGCTGCGCACGACGGTACTGGTGAGGTAGAACTGGGCAAAGCCGTTGGTGGGTACGTTCTGGTAGCGCAACGGCGTCTGCTGGGGGGCAGGGCCGTCGGGCTGGCGCAACCAGGGCTTGACCCTGGACAGCCACGGTAACAACCAATCGAAGGGCAGGCGGGCCTTGAACGCGGGCGAAAACAGCAGCAGGCCAGCGATGGCCGGGTCGTCCATGGCGTATTCCAGCACCAGGTTGGCCCCGGTGGAGAAACCGCCCAGGTACACCTCGTCGGCGTCCTGGCGCAGCAACGCCACTTGCCGCGCCACGCTGTGTTGCCAGTCGGTGATATCGACGCCCAGCATGTCGGCGGGTTGAGTCCCCTGCCCGGGCAGCAACAGCGTGCGCACCCGATAACCCTGGCCGGCGAGTTGTGGTGCGATATCAATGAACGAGCCCGGTGAGTCCCCCAGGCCGTGAACCAGCAGAATCCCCTTGCCGTTGGGGTGTTCAGGCAGCCATTCGCGAGGGGCGTTCCAGGCCAGTTCCAGGGCATGGTCCGTGCCCTGGAAGCGTCGGTCACGTTCAAGCAGCAAGAGGGTTTGCTGGCGGTAGTTGGCAAAACTCGCCGGCACCGGCGATACAGGGCTGGCCGGCAGCTCGGCGCAGCCGGCGATGCAGGACAACAACAGCGTCCCGAGTGATTTCATGGGGCCTCCGTGGGCGTGAGCAAGCACCGTAAAGCCGCCGCAGGCAGGGCCCGCGACGGCCATGTCAGTCAAAAACGGTACATGTACCAAAGCCGTGCCGAACCGAGGGTGGATCGGTCCACGATCGGGCTGTCTTCAATCTCACTGCCCAGGCGTGTGGCGCTCAGGTCCAGATAGACGTGCTGGTTGGCCTCCAGCTGATAACCAACGCGTACCCCTGCCTCGATATTGACGCTGGCGTCACCGGTGTAGGCCCGACGCGTCGCCGTGGCTTCGCGGGCGCGTACACCGTAGTAGTAAGCGACGTAATCTTCATCTAGGTGCACCGCTGCCAGGCGCGGGGTGAAGTCGAAGCTTCCCGCGGTAAAGCGTCGCTCGACGGCCAGCCGGATGATTTGCCCGTCACTGTTGCCTGACGCATCGCCTGCCCATTGCGCGGAAAACTGCGCGACCGGGCTCTGCCAGATGGCCTTGCCCCCCAGCCAGATGCCGGGATCACGGTCACGCATGCCGTCCAGGTCCTCGGAATCGGAGGCGTCATAGCCTTCACCCAGCCCGTACCGGGCCTGCAAACGAAAGGACAGCGCGCTGTCGCTGGGAATCTTGAAGTCGATACCAGGGCCCATCACGCTGATCCAGCGATTTTCATAGGACACCGCCGGCAAGAGTTGGCTGTCGTTGTCATGGCCGCGGTAGGGGGAATTTGTCACGGCGGCCCCCAGGCCCAGTCCCCAGCCAAATGCCTTGTCGCTTTCTGGCGCCGCGAGGGTGATGCCGGGCAGCAGCGACAGGCTGGCCAGGCACAGTGTCCCGACAAACGAGGTCAACGCGTTCACGGGCGGCGATTTAGCTTCGATGGGCGACATAGGTGTGTTCTCAGAGGGAGGGCTGAGGCGGAGTATGTCGGGGAGGAATTAAGAAATTTTTAGGCGGATTAATCGCTTGTTAAGAGGTCACTCAAAAGAACAAATCCTTCGGCGACAGCCTCTCGCTGAACCGTGAACCGGGATTCCTGGCGTGTTGCTTGATGACCTGCTTCAACACACCGATGAAGGCAGTTGCAGCTTTGCTGCGCACGTTACCCCGGCGGCTGACCACGCCGAGGATCCTTGATTTGGAGCCTTTGAACGCACTCAACGGCGCAACCGCATCGGCAAAACACGCGGATTTGAGCAATAAGTCAGGCAATACAGTCAGCGAGTCCGTCTGCAACAGCACCGGCAGCAAAATCCCCGCCGAGTGCACGCTCACCACATGACTGGGCGGGGGTGACAGGCGAAACTCCCGGTTCAGATCGCTGATAAACGTGTTGTGCAGCGAAGGCGGGTAGTTCGCCAGCCACTTCATGGCATTCAGTTCATCAATGGAACTGGAGTGCCGTAGCGGATGGTCTTTACGCCCCACCACATGGGCCTGATAAGAAAACAGCGGTTCGATGGAGAACTCGTTTTCGGTAATGAAATTACTGGCCTGGATCACCGCGAAATCCAGATAGCCGTCCCGAAGCTGCGGCACCGAAATGCCGTGCAGCCCCTCGAACACCTCGAGGAATACGTGGGGGTACTCTTGCTGGTAGAGGCTGAGGCATTCCGGCAAAAAGCTGAAGTTGATAAACGGCGAGACGGCAATACGCAGGCGTTCGGCCTGCCCGCTGCGAATCAGGTTCAGGTCGGCCTTGGCCTTTTCAATCTCGCTGAGTATCAGGCGCGCGTGGTGCAGCAGGCTTTTGCCAGCCTCGGTAAAACGCACGCCGGTGTGGGTGCGCTCCAGCAATTCCACCCCTTGTTGCTGCTCCAGATCACGCAAGGTGCGGGTGATTGCGGCCTGGGTCAGGCCGACGGATTTGGCCGCGCTGCGGATGCTCCCGGTTTCGGCGACCGCCACCAAAGCGGTGAACTGGTTGGTTTTCATGCTGCCCCTGATGACAACTAAATGTTGTCATCGAGCCTAAAGGTTGTCTTTTCATTCTGTCAATACGGGTCAGAATCAAGCCCATATCGGGTCTGAGGAGACAACAAAAATGAAGATTCTGGCAGAGATCGAACAGATTCAGGACGAGATGATAGCCATCAGGCGCGCTATCCACGCTCATCCGGAATTGGGCTTCGAGGAGTTTGCAACCAGTGACCTGGTGGCGCAAAAACTTGAGGAATGGGGCTTCGAGGTGCATCGCGGCCTGGCCGGCACCGGCGTAGTAGGGCAATTGCGCAACGGTGACGGCGCGCGCATAGGCTTGCGGGCCGACATGGACGCGCTGCCGATTGCCGAGGAGACGGGCCTGGAATACGCTAGCACCCAGCCCGGCAAAATGCACGCCTGCGGCCATGATGGTCACACCGCCACACTGCTGGCAGCGGCCAAAGTCTTGGCCAACACCCGACGCTTCAGCGGCACCCTGAACGTGATCTTCCAGCCGGCGGAAGAAGGCTTGGGCGGCGCCCGTGAAATGGTCGAACAGGGTTTGTTTGAGCTGTTTCCGTGCGATGCGATCTTCGCCATGCACAATATGCCGGGCTTCCCCCAGGGCAAGCTGGGCTTTCTCGCCGGGCCGTTCATGGCCTCATCCGACACGGCGACGATCACCCTGAACGGCGTGGGAGGGCATGGAGCAGTGCCCCACAAGACAGTGGATCCGGTAGTGATCGCGGCTACTTTGACCTTGTGCCTGCAAAGTGTGGTATCGCGCAATATCGACCCACTGGACACCGCAATCGTCAGCGTTGGCTCTATTCATGCAGGTTCCGCTGCAAATGTGATCCCGGCATCCGCCAAGCTGCTGGTCAGCGTTCGGTCATTGCGAGCCGACACTCGCGACCTGCTGCAAACCCGCATTACTACCCTGGCGCAGCACATCGCACAGAGTTACGGCGGCAACGCAGACGTGCATTACAACCGGCGTTACCCGGTACTGGTCAATGATGAGGCGGAGACGGAACTGGCCCGCAGTGCAGCTCTGGAATGGTGCGGGGAAGACGGCCTGATCGAGAATATGCGCCCGCTCACAGGCAGCGAAGACTTCGCCTTTATGTTGGCGAAATGCCCGGGCTCCTACCTGATCATCGGCAATGGCGACAGTGCGGAGAACGTCATGTGTCACCATCCCAAATTCGACTTCAACGACCAGTGCCTTTTGGTCGGCGCGTCCTACTGGGTCAAGCTGGTGGAAAAAATGCTCAAGCACACTGCTGCTGTCAATTGAGGCCCGGACCCGATCATGGAAACTACTTCAACTGAAGCGTCCGCCGTGTCTGTGCGCACATCGGCACCGGCCCAGCCCGGCAGGAAAAACAACATCGCCGCCGTCACCATCGGCAATGGCCTGGAGTTCTACGACTTCACGGTCTACAGCTTTTTCGCCACGGTGATCGGCAAGCAGTTCTTTCCCATGGAAGGCTCAAACCAGCTGCTGCTGGCGTTCGCCACCTATGGCATCGGTTTTTTCATGCGCCCGTTGGGCAGCATTTTGCTCGGCCAGTATGCCGACCGGGTAGGGCGCAAGGCCGCGATGATATTGACCCTTTGGCTGATGGCCATCTGTTCGCTGATTTTTGTGCTGACGCCCACTTATGGCCAGATAGGTATCGCCGCGCCCTTGCTGATCGTGTTTGCCCGACTGCTGCAAGGCTTCGCGATTGGCGGCGAGGTCGGCGCGTCGACGACTTACCTGATGGAAAAAGCCGACAGCCACGAACGAGGTTACTTCACCAGTTGGCAATTCTTCAGCCAAGGCCTGAGCGTGTTGCTCGGTGCAGTGGTGGGCCTGAGCGTGAACTACACCCTGACCGAGGAACAAGTCATGGCCTGGGGCTGGCGTCTGCCATTTGTGATCGGGCTGCTGGTGATCCCGGTGGGCTCGTATATGCGCCGGCACCTGCAGGAAAGTGACCAGGTGAAGCACGACGTCAGCCATCGCTTGAGCTGGGGCGAGCATAAACGTGCGTTGGCCGCCGGAATCCTGATCGCCATCGGCGGCACTTCGGGCTCCTATGTAATCCTGCATTACCTCTCGAATTTTGCCGTGGCGCAGTTACACCTGCCGCTGTCTGCCGGGATCTGGACCGGCTGCGCAGCGGGTGCCGTGCAAGTGGCGCTGGCGGTGGCTTCCGGCCGAGCCTGTGATCGCTGGGGGCGCAAGCGCATGATTTTCTGGTCGCGGCTGGCCTTGTTGCTGTTGATCTACCCGGCGTTCGTGCTGTTGCAGCATTCGCCTACTTTGCCCGCGCTGGTGATTGTAGCGAGTACCCTGGCGGCGTTGCTGGTGTGCAATACCGTGCCTTCGCTGGTGTTGCTTGCGGAAATTTTCCCCGCTCAGGTCCGGGCGACAGGCCTCTCGGTGACCTACGCCCTGGCCAGCATCATTTTCGGCGGCTTTGCGCAGTTCTTCTGCACGCTGCTGATCTCACTTACCGGCAACCCCAGCGCCCCGGCGTTCTACCTGATTGTGTGCGGGCTGGTTTCCCTGCTGGGCCTGGCGCTTGTCAAAGAACCCACTCAACGTTAACCCAGAAGTAACGGAGCTTTTCATGACTACCTCAATAACGCGGTACGGGCGCGTATGCCCTGGTTTTTTCCGACTGTCGACGCTGGCAGCGGCGGTGTTGTGTTCAACCCTGGCGGGGCCGTCCATGGCCAGGGAAACCGATGAGGCCCGGGTGGATGCCCTGCTGAAAAAGATGACCCTTGACGACAAGTTCAACCTGATCCGCGGCATGACCGAAGCGGATGCTACCAACCAGGGTCAGGCCGGCTACCTGCCGGGCGTACCGCGCCTCGGCGTGCCGGCCCTGCGCATGGCAGACGGGCCACCCGGTATCCTGACCCGCAAGGCCTCGATCATTCCCACCTCGACCATGGGCCTGGCCGCCACCTTCAGCAAACAGGATGCCTTTGATAACGGCACGGTGATTGGCGAGGAAGCAAAGCGCCTGGGCATCGACGTTGCGCTGGAGCCCTTCATCAACATGTTCCGCGACTCGGGCTTTCGGCGCGGCTGGAACACCTATGGCGAAGACCCGCTCCTGACCGGCAGCATGGGCGCTGAATTGATCAAGGGCATCCAGGGCCAGGGCGTGATGGCGCAAGCCAAGCACCTGGTCGGCTACGACATGACCGGCTTTGACGTGAGCATCCCCGAGCAAGCCCTGCACGAGGTGTACCTGGCTCCGTTCCAGGACGCCGTTGACGCCGGCGTAGCGTCAATCATGTGCTCCTACAACAAGCTCAACGGCGAATTCGCCTGCGGCAACGAACAATTGCTGGAACAGGTGCTGCGCAAGCAGATGGGCTTCAAGGGCTTTGTCACCTCTGACTGGGGCGGCGTGCACAGTGCGCAATACATCAAGCGGGGTATGGACATGGAGATGCCCGGGCGCATCGATGAACAGCACCCATTCTGGGACATCATGCGTTCCTACTACGACGACACCGAGCAGCAACAGCCTGCGCTGCACACGTCCATGGGCAGCATGAAAAAGGTCTTCGCTCGGCCCATGCCGGAGGAGTGGATGGTCGGCCAGCGGCCAAACGTGCTGCTGGGGCAATTCCCCAACGACGAGAAGCCGAGCAACCTGTTTGAAGCCCTGCGGGATAAAACCGTCAGGGAACAGGACATCGACACGGCCGCCAGGCGCGTGCTCGGGCAGATGGAGCGTTTCGGCCTGTTGGACAAGGGCAGCCACCAGCCACAGTCGACCCCGATGGTTGCCGGGTTGTCCGCCATCGTGCGCCGCACCAGTGAGCATTCGGCGGTGCTGCTGAAAAACCAGGACAACGTACTGCCGCTATCGAAGGACGACCTCACGGGCATAGCGATGATCGGCCCGGGCGCTGTCCAGCCCGTTGCGCTGGGAGTTTCAGCCGAGCACGCGATCGGCATGCCGCAGCTACAAGTCGGGCCGGCCACTGCACTAAAGGCAATCGAACCGAATGCCGCGATTAGCGTGACGGTGGCCAATGACATGACCGGCGTCGTGATTCCGGCAGACCGGGTTTCGTTCGATGGCAAGCCAGGTTGGGTTAGAGTCGAGGAGGGGCAGAACCAGCGTGACCAACAACTGCAGTTCACTGGCGCGAATGCCCTGGCGGCAAACACCTTGCCAAGCTGGAAAACCCACCTGACCATCGATCAGGAAGGCGACTACAACCTCAACCTGCACATGCTTGGCGCCGGTGCCGTGCTGAAGGTCGACGGGAAAATCATCGGTGAAAGCAGCTCGTTGAAAAACGCCCTGCACGGTGATGTGGTGCATCCGGGGCAGGATGCCCTGATGCCAACCACCGATGGCCTCAACAACGTGCGGCGCATGGTCAAGCTCAGCCGTGGCGAACATCTGATTGAAGTCAGCACCTATAACGACACGTCTGGTGAACCGGTTCAAGTACGCCTGGCGTGGGTCACGCCTGCCATGCGCGAAGCCAACCGGGCGCAGGCGCTGGCTGCTGCCCGCAGCGCGAAGAAGGTCGTATTTTTTGCCTGGGCGCGTACCGACCCACAGTTTGGTTTGCCGGGCGACCAGGACAAACTGATCGAAGAAATCGCCGCGGTCAATCCCAATCTCGTAGTGGTGCTCAACACCAGCAGCCCGGTCGCGATGCCATGGCTGGACAAGGTCAAGGGCCTGGTGCAGATGTGGTGGACAGGTGATGAAGGCGGCCCTGCGACTGCGAACATCCTCACCGGCCGCAGCAACCCTGCAGGCCGCCTGCCGTTTACCTGGGCCCGCAGCCTGCAGGACTATCCCGCCACCGATCCCAAGTACCCCGAGCGTGGCCAGCAACTGGATGGCGTGGTCAGTTACACCGAGGGCGTCAATATCGGCTACCGCTGGTTTGAGTCGCAGCATAAGGCACCGCTGTTCCCATTCGGTTATGGGTTGTCCTATAGCCGCTTCGATTACAGCGCGCTGCAAACCTATCGCCTGGGCAATGGCGACCTCAAGGTTGATTTCAAACTGACCAATAGTGGTGGCGTTGCGGGGGATGAAGTACCGCAGCTGTACCTGAGTGCACCGCAACACAAGGTCGAAGGTGCCGAGTTCGCACCGCAGACCCTGGTCGGGTTTGATCGGGTCAGCCTCAAGGCCGGGGAGACTCGGGCGGTGTCCATCACCGTGCCGCTGCGCAAGCTCCAGTATTGGGCGGTGAAGACCCAATCTTGGGAGCTGCCGCGAGGCCAGCGCACCTTGAAACTCGCCAGTGCGTCGGACAACGAGAGGGCCAGCCACGCCGTCTCGTTCTGACCGTTACACCCCATAAAAATAAAAATATCCAGGCTTTAGCGTCACCTACCTCTTGAACGTCTGCGCCATTGCCTGGTGGCGCAGCGGGAGCTTTCACCGATGAATTTCTCTGTTCGTCCAACTGGACAAGGCTTTTGCGTGCGTCATCGTTTTATCCTGGCGTGCTTCCTGGCGCTGTGCAGCGTGCAGCCAGCCATGGCCATCGATCTGATCAAGACCGACAGCGATCGGTTGGAGCTGCACGCCCAGGGCATTTTCGCGTCAAACGACAAGGTCTACATCCAGGGCCGTCACACCGGCAGCATCGGCCACCGCATCAACATGATCTACACCCACCAGCTCGACTCGCAGTGGGCCGTGGGCATGCGTCAGGAATGGGCCTACGACCCGTTCTACTACGACGGCACCGCCGCCCAGACCAAGCGTTTCCAGTATGTGTTCGTGCGCAATGCGCGCTGGGGGCAACTGAGCTACGGTCAGCAAAAGTCCCTGACCTTCGACATGGTGGGTTCGATCACCGACTGGTATTTGGGCTACGGCACTAAAGGGCAGGGCACGTTCAATGGGTATGGCGGCAACCAGTTGCTGGGCTTCTCCCGGCCGAACAAAACCCTGTATTACCGGGTAAGAAGCGACGATTTCGAATTTGGCGTGATGTATGGCCTGGGCACCGGCCCGGTACACAACTCCGTCAACCCCAGCAGCGTGGGCGCCGGCAAATTCGTCGACAGCTCCCGCAATGCGCTGTACCAGGTGGGTACTGTCTGGCGCCCGGCGGATCATTGGTCATTGCGCCTGGCCTACGGCTACACCGAAATGAGCGAGCGTTCACTGGACGGCCACGCTCAACTCAACACCCGGCACCCGAATGTCGAAGGCTGGTTGTCGGGGGTGACCTACACCAATGCGCCCTGGTATCACGCGGTGGTTTACGGCGAGTACCGCAACCTGAATGCATCAGCGCCCACCGCCAGTGGTTATCGCGAGGCTAAGGCACTGGAGTCTTACAGCAGCTATTCGTTTCCGGAAATGGGCGAGCTGGGATTCTTCAAGGCGTATGGCGGGATCAACCTGTTCTCGGACAAGAACAGCTCAGGGCGCAGCGGCTACTCGGTGGCCGGTTTTGCCCTGATCACCTTGCATGACACTTTGGCGATTGGCCTGGAGAGGAAGTTCGATATGGCCAGGAACAAGCAAGGCGACTATACGGGGCAGGATGAGTATGAGTTGGTCGCCAAGTACTACTTTTAACAATTTACCTGCCCCTGGTCGCACAATTGCTGTGCGACCAGGGGGATTAATCCACTGCCGTACAGTGCCTATAGTTCTCTCACCGTCGCAACGTCCTACGGGCCGTTGCGAAATCCAGTCGTAGATTGAGGTGATCATAATGAATAGCGAATTCAAGCCTGACGTGGCCGATACCCAACCGCAGCACCTGCTCGATGCCGAATACTTTGAATACAGCAAGGCCGCCAATCCCATCAGCGCCAACCTGATCACGCGCATTCCCTATCACAGCTTCCCGGCCTCGCTGTACGACAGTGGGCCCTCTCGGGTAGTGCCGCTGGACCTCAGCGATGCCTTGGGTTGCGAAGGTCCGGCCACCGGTCCGGGGCTGTGTGCGAACTTCATTCGCCTGAACGCCGGCGATACGCTGGAACTGCACCCCAACGCCACCTCACAGGTGTTTTATGTCATCGCCGGGCAGGGCAGTGTGGTTCAGGGCGCGCACCGCATCGACTGGACCAAAGGCTGCTTCATTGCGCTGCCAGGTCTGCAGCAAGCGCGGTTCAGCGCATCAGAGGATGCGCGCCTGTATTACGTCCACGATGAGCCGCTGTTGCGTTACCTGGGCGTGATCCGCAGTGCCGATCGCTTCGTGCCGACGCTGTATCCCGCGGAGCTGGCCAACGCAAAACTGCGCGAAGCGGCCGATGATCCCCGCGCCCAGGACCGTAGCCGTATCAGCATCCTGCTGGGCAATCGCAACTTCCCGCAGACTCGCACCGTGACCCATGTGCTGTGGGCGATGTACGGCATCCTGCCGCCGGGGTCGATTCAGAAGCCCCACCGACACCAGTCGATTGCGCTGGATTTCATCATTGATTGCCCCAAGGGCTGCTATTCGCTGGTGGGCACCGAACTGGACGCCGATGGGCAGATCCGCAACCCGGTGCGGGTCGACTGGTCGCCGGGCCTGGCGTTCGTGACGCCGCCAGGTTACTGGCATGCCCACTTCAATGAGTCCGACACGGAAGCCTTCCTGATTCCGATCCAGGATGCGGGGCTGCAAACCTATCTGCGGTCGCTGGATATCCGCTTCAGTTGAAATGCTTCCAGTGCGGTGTTTCGCCCAGTTGCTCGACGATAAAGTCGATGAAGCACCGCACTTTGGAGGACACGATGCGCTTGGGTGGATAGACGAACCACACCGCCGATTCACGGCCTGCGATGCGGATATCCCGCTCAGGCAACCACACCAGCAACTCGCCGGTTTCAATGGGTTTGGCCACCAGCCAGTCGGGCAGCAAGGCAAATCCCAGCCCTTGTTGTGCGGCGATCAATTGTGCGTCCAGGTCGTTGATCCGGATGCTGTCTTTATGCAGCAGCGGTGACACCTCATGCCCGTTGGCAAATGCGCTGTCAGCCGCCCCCAGAATCGCCGGCATGGCAGCCAGGTCGGCAGGGTTGACCGGCGCCGGATACTCCCGGCAAAACGCCGGGCTGGCCACCAGCCGGTAGCGCTCATCGCAGATCTTGCGTGCCTTCAACGTGGAATCCGCCAGGGTGCCAATGCGGATCGCCAGGTCCGCGCCGGCATGAATCAGGTTGACGTGGCTGTCGTCCAGCACCAGTTCCAGCTTGATCTGCGGGTAGCGGGCCAGGAAGGCATTCAAGGTGGGAAGGACATGGTGACGGGCAAAGGCGGGCGGCAGGTTGAGCTTGAGCACGCCCCGTGGTTGTTCGTTCAGCGCGGAGGTGGCCGCTTTGGCTTGTTCCAGCTCGTCCAGCACCCGGCGTGCGTGCGTCAGGAATGTCTGGCCACCCTCGGTCAGGTGCAGCGTACGGGTAGAGCGGTTGAACAAGGCGATGCCGAGGTCCTGTTCAAGGTCCTTCACGTAGCGTGAAACCGTGGAAGCCTTGATGCCAAGCCGGTCGGCGGCACGGGAGAAGTTATTGCCCTCGGCGGCTTCGACAAAGGCGGTTAACGCAGCGAAGTAATCCAAGGGCGGCCTCGACTTGACGGTGGGTTGCCTGGCGCTACAGCGGCGTCAGCACGTTCATCACGGTGTCCAGCGCCACCCGGGTATCGTCCAGTTGCACCAGGGAGGCATGCCGCGCGCCGAGGGCGTCACGGTTCTTGATCGCGGTGAGGATCGCTTTGTGCCGGGGCAGGCTGAGGCCCTGGATGTCGGGGCGACGATTGGTGATGTTGATGGACTCGCGAAGTGGCAGCGACAGCATGTTGCACATGTAGGCCAGCAAGTCGTTGCGGGTCGCATCGGCAATCGCCCGGTGGAAGTCCAGGTCGGCCTGCAGCAACGTTTCGTGGGTATTGGCGGTTTCCATGCCGAGGTAGGCTTTTTCGATGGTGGCGATGTCGGCGTCGGTGGCGGTGGTCGCAGCCATGGCGGCGATTTCCGGCTCGAGGATCCGGCGCACACCGGCCAGGGTGTTGAAAAACTCGCTGTGGGGTGTCGACTGCATCAGCCAGGTCAGTACGTCCGGGTCCAGCAGGTGCCACTGCACCCGTGGGCGCACCACGGCGCCGACCTTGGGCTTGGAAATCACCAGGCCCTTGGCGCTGAGCACTCGGGTCGCCTCACGCAATACCGAGCGGCTGACCTTGTACTCCTCGCACAAGGTGGCCTCCATGGGCAACCGTTCTTCCGGCTTGAAGCGCCCGGAAACGATGTGCATGCCCAAGTCCTGGACGATTTGGGCGTGCATGCTCTTGCGCGGCTTGGTCGGCTGCTGATCCATAACAGGGAGGCTACTCTGGCGAAATACGCGGCATCATAACATTGCTCCCGTCCCAATTAGTGGGAATGACGCGGCACTTCGGCGCCACGGCAGCCCACCAGGAAGTCGAAGTCGCAGCCCTGGTCTGCCTGTAATACGTGGTCGATGTACAGCTGCCGGTAACCCCCGACAATCAGTTGCTCGGGCGGCGCAAGGTCGGCCATGCGGGCCGCCAGTTCGGCGTCCGGGATGTCCAGGTGCAGGCGGCCATTGGCGCAATCGAGTTCGATCCAGTCGCCTTCCTTGACCGTCGCCAACGGGCCGCCGGCCGCCGCTTCCGGGGCCACGTGCAACACCACGGTGCCGTAGGCCGTGCCGCTCATGCGCGCATCGGAAATCCGCACCATGTCGGTCACGCCCTGGGCCAGCAGTTTGGCCGGCAAGCCCATGTTGCCGACTTCCGCCATGCCCGGATAACCCTTGGGCCCGCAGTTTTTCATCACCAGGATCGAGTTGGCATCCACGTCCAGTTCCGGGTCGTTGATCCGTGCCTTGTACATGTCGAAGTTCTCGAACACCACGGCACGCCCGCGATGCTGCATCAGTTCGGCACTGGCAGCCGAGGGCTTGAGGACTGCACCCAGTGGCGCGAGGTTGCCACGCAGCACACAAATGCCGCCGTCGGCGCGGATCGGGTTGTCGAGGGTGCGGATCACTTCGTCCTGGCCGTAGATCGGCGCTTCCCGGGTGTTTTCGCCGAGGGACTTGCCGTTGACGGTCAAGGCATTCGGGTGCGGGATCAGGTTGGCCTCACCGAGGCGGCGCAGCACCGCCGGCAGGCCGCCAGCGTAGTAGAACTCCTCCATCAGGAAGCGCCCGGACGGCTGCAGGTCGACGATGGTCGGCATGCCACGGCCCATGCGGGTCCAGTCGTCCAGGTCGAGCTCGACGCCGATGCGTCCGGCGATGGCTTTCAGGTGAATCACCGCGTTGGTCGAGCCGCCGATGGCTGCGTTGACGCGAATCGCGTTTTCGAAAGCCTCCTTGGTCAGGATCTTCGACAGCTTCAGGTCTTCACGCACCATCTCCACCGCACGCATGCCGGACATGTGCGCCAGTACATAACGCCGCGCATCCACCGCGGGAATCGCCGCGTTGTGGGGCAGGGAAGTGCCGAGTGCTTCGGCCATGCAGGCCATGGTCGAGGCGGTGCCCATGGTGTTGCAGGTGCCCGCCGAGCGGGACATGCCGCCTTCGGCCGCGAGGAAATCGTCGAGGGTAATGGTGCCCGCCTTGACCTGTTCGCTGAGCTGCCACACCACGGTGCCCGAGCCGATGTCCTGGCCCTTGTGCTTGCCGTTGAGCATCGGCCCGCCGGTGACGACGATCGCCGGCACGTCGCAACTGGCGGCGCCCATCAGCAGCGCCGGGGTGGTCTTGTCACAGCCGGTCAGCAGCACCACGCCGTCGATGGGGTTGCCGCGAATGGCTTCCTCCACGTCCATGCTGGCCAGGTTACGGGTGAGCATCGCTGTGGGGCGCAGGTTCGATTCGCCGTTGGAGAACACCGGAAATTCCACCGGAAAGCCACCGGCTTCGATCACGCCGCGTTTCACATGCTCGGCAATCTGGCGGAAGTGCGCGTTGCAGGGCGTCAGCTCCGACCAGGTATTGCAGATCCCGATGATCGGTTTGCCGTGGAACTGATGATCGGCAATCCCCTGGTTTTTCATCCAGCTGCGGTACATGAAGCCGTTTTTATCGGCGGTACCAAACCAGCTGGCGGAGCGCAGGACGGGCTTTTTCTCGGACATGGCTGACTCTCTTATTGTAAGACTATATAGATCCATTCTCGGCCTAACATAGGCGTAAATTCGGGTGTTTGGAAGTGTTGTTGATTAAATAGTATTACTATATAGTCCGATTCAACGAGGCCTGGCCCTGGCGGTTTTCCGCGAGAGGCAACCCGAAACGCTCTATAAAAATAACAATCGGAGACCGCTCACATGAGCCAGGAACAGCGGCTGATACGTCGCATCACGCTGAAACTGATTCCCTTCCTGATCTTGCTGTACCTGATTGCCTACGTGGATCGCTCGGCCGTGGGCTTCGCCAAATTGCACATGGGCGCGGATGTCGGCATCGGAGATGCGGCGTATGGGCTGGGAGCAGGGCTGTTCTTTATTGGCTACTTCCTGCTGGAAATCCCCAGCAACCTGATGCTCGACCGTTTCGGCGCGCGGCGCTGGTTCGCACGAATCATGGTGACCTGGGGCGCGATTACCATCGGCATGGCATTCGTCCAGGGCCCCCACAGTTTCTATGTGATGCGCTTTCTGCTGGGCGCCGCCGAAGCCGGGTTCTTCCCGGGTGTCCTCTACTACATCACCCAATGGTTCCCGGTGAGGCACCGCGGCAAGATCCTCGGGCTGTTCATCCTGTCCCAACCCATCGCCATGATGATCACCGGCCCCGTGGCGGGCGGCTTGCTCGGCATGGACGGGATACTCGGCCTGCACGGCTGGCAGTGGTTGTTCATCGTCATCGGCACCCCAGCGATCCTGCTGACCTGGCCGGTGCTGCGCTACCTGCCGGATGGGCCGCAACAGGTGAAATGGATGGACCAGGCGGAGAAGGCCTGGCTCACCGGCGAGCTGGCCAAAGACCTGCAAGCCTACGGCCAGACCCGGCACGGCAACCCGCTGCATGCGCTGAAGGACAAACGCGTGCTGCTGCTGGCGCTGTTCTACTTGCCGGTGACCTTGAGCATTTATGGGCTGGGCCTGTGGCTGCCGACCTTGATCAAGCAGTTTGGCGGCAGCGACCTGACCACCGGGTTTGTGTCGGCAGTGCCCTACATCTTCGGGATCATCGGTTTGCTGATCGTCCCGCGCAGTTCCGATCGCCTGAATGATCGCTACGGTCATCTCGCCGTGCTCTACGTGTTAGGCGCCATCGGCCTGTTCCTCAGCGCCTGGCTGACAGTGCCGCTGTGGCAACTGGCAGCGCTGTGCCTGGTGGCGTTTGCGCTGTTTTCTTGCACGGCGGTGTTCTGGACCTTGCCGGGACGTTTCTTTGCCGGCGCGAGTGCAGCGGCGGGCATCGCCTTGATCAACTCGGTGGGCAACCTCGGCGGCTACATCGGGCCGTTCGTGATCGGCGCCCTCAAGGAGTACACCGGAAACCTTGCGTCGGGCTTGTACTTCCTGGCGTGCGTGATGCTGTTCGGGGTGGTGTTGACCGGGGTGGTCTATCGGTTGCTGGAGCGCAGGCACGTGCTGCCGCCCGACCAGTTCGCCGCCAGCGCCCGTGGCGCCACGCGTACTTAATTGGCAATCAGGAGAACACTCATGGGGTTAGTGCAGTTTGAATTGAACAACGGCGAACGCCGAGTGGGCGTGGTCGACGGCGATCAGGTACGCGAGGTGCGGGCCGCCCGCACGGTACGCGACCTGGCACTCGCCGCCATCGAGGCTGGCGTCACCTTGCAACAGCACATAGACCACCTCGGCCTGGCCGAGAGCCACGACTACGCCAGACTGCTGGCCGCGCAGAAGATCTTGCCACCGCTGGATCACCCGGACCCGGCCCACACGCTGGTCAGCGGTACCGGCCTGACCCACCTGGGCAGTGCGTCGGCGCGGGACAAGATGCACCAGAACGCCAGTGACGAAAGCGCGATGACCGACAGCATGCGCATCTTCAAATGGGGCGTGGAGGGCGGCAAACCGGCTTCTGGCCAGGCCGGTGTGCAGCCGGAATGGTTCTACAAGGGCGACGGCAGCATCGTGGTGCGTCCGGGCCAGCCATTCCCGTGGCCAGCGTTTGCCGAAGACGCCGGCGAAGAGCCGGAAATCGCCGGGCTGTATGTGATTGGTCACGACGGCAAGCCGTATCGCCTGGGCTACGCGGTGGGCAACGAGTTTTCCGACCACGTGATGGAGCGCAAGAATTACCTGTACCTGGCCCACTCCAAGCTGCGCAGTTGCAGCTACGGTCCCGAGTTGCGCCTAGGTGAACTGCCCCGGCACCTGGCGGGCACCAGCCGTATCGTGCGCAATGGCGAGGTGTTGTGGCAGCACGAATTCCTCAGTGGCGAAGCCAACATGTGCCACAGCCTCGAAAACCTTGAATACCACCATTTCAAATACACCCAGTTCCTGCGCCCAGGTGACGTGCATATCCATTTCTTCGGCACCGCCACCTTGTCGTTTGCCGACGGCATTCGTACCCAGCCAGGCGATGTGTTCGAAATCAGCCAGGCCGAATTCGGCGCGCCATTGATCAACGGCATTGCCGTGGCCAACAGCGGCGTGGCACCTGGCGGCATAGGCACCCTTTGAAGGAGACAGGCATGACCCGGATTTGTGGCCACAACTACATCGGCGGCCAGCGCAGCGCTGCCGGCAGCATCACCCTGCAGAGCATCGACGCCACCAGTGGCGAGGCATTGCCCTTTGATTTCTACCAGGCCACCGCGCAGGAGGTCGACGCCGCGGCCAACGCCGCCGCTCAGGCTTACCCGGCTTATCGCAGCCTGAGCGCGCAGCATCGTGCGTCGTTCCTGGAGGCGATAGCCGATGAACTGGACGCCCTGGGCGATGACTTTGTCGCCCTGGTCTGCCGCGAAACGGCGTTGCCCGCCGGGCGTATCCAGGGTGAGCGCGGTCGTACCAGCGGCCAGATGCGGTTGTTCGCCAAGGTACTGCGGCGCGGTGATTTCTACGGCGCGCGGATCGACCAGGCGCTGCCGGATCGTCAGCCCTTGCCGCGCCCGGATCTGCGCCAATACCGCATCGGCCTGGGGCCGGTCGCGGTGTTTGGGGCGAGCAATTTCCCCCTGGCCTTTTCCACTGCCGGTGGCGACACCGCCGCCGCGCTGGCGGCCGGTTGCCCGGTGGTGTTCAAGGCCCACAGCGGCCACATGGCCACCGCCGAGCGGGTCGCCGATGCGATCATGCGGGCGGCCGAGCGCACAGGTATGCCCGGCGGCGTGTTCAACATGATCTTCGGCGGCGGTGTGGGGGAAGCGCTGGTCAAGCACCCGGCGATCCAGGCCGTGGGTTTCACCGGCTCGCTCAAGGGCGGCCGGGCCTTGTGCGATATGGCGGCGGCACGCCCGCAACCGATCCCGGTGTTCGCCGAGATGTCCAGCATCAACCCGGTGATCGTCTTGCCCCAGGCCCTGCAAACCCGGGCAGACACCATCGCCCGCGACCTGGTCGCCTCGGTGGTGCAGGGGTGCGGCCAGTTCTGCACGAACCCGGGGCTGGTGATCGGGATTGCCTCGCCAGCGTTCACAGGCTTCACCCAACAGGTCGCCCAACTGATCGGCGGCCAGCCCGCGCAAACCATGCTCAATGCCGGCACCTTGAACAGCTACGGCAAAGGCCTGCACACGCTGCTGGCCCATCCTGGCATCGAGCACCTGGCGGGCCAGACGCAAACCGGCAATCAGGCGCAGCCACAGCTGTTCAAAGCGGACGCCAGCCTGCTGATCAACGGCGATGAAGTGTTGCAGGAGGAAGTGTTCGGCCCCACCACGGTGTTCGTGGAAGTCGCCGACCAGGCCCAACTCGCTGCGGCGTTGCACGGCCTGCACGGCCAATTGACCGCGACGATCATTGGCGAGCCGGCGGATTTCACCCAGTTCGGCGAGTTGACGCCGCTGCTGGAGCAAAAGGTTGGCCGCATCCTGCTCAACGGCTACCCCACGGGCGTCGAGGTGTGTGACGCGATGGTCCACGGCGGGCCGTATCCGGCGACTTCGGATGCCCGTGGCACTTCCGTGGGCACCCTGGCGATCGAGCGTTTCCTGCGACCTGTGTGCTTTCAGAATTACCCTGATAGCCTGCTCCCCGACGCGCTGAAGAATGCCAACCCGTTGCGCATTCAGCGTCTGGTAGATGGGCAGCCGTCGCGCGACGCGCTGTAACCGGTACCACCTGAAAACAACAAGAAAGCAGGAGGTTTCATGTCGTGGACCGCAGTCACACCGCACCGGGCTCGGCTGGGCGAAGGGCCGTTCTGGGATGTACCGGGCCAGGCCTTGTATTGGGTGGACATCATCGGCCAGCAGGCCTTGCGCCTGCAGGGCGGGCAATTGCACACCTGGCAATTGCCTGAGCCGGCCTCGGCGTTTATCCCGTGCGCCAGCGGCGATGCACTGGTGACCCTGAGCAGCGGCGTGTATCGCCTCGACCTCGATTCGGCGCCAAGCGATCCGCGCCTGACCTTGCTCTGCGTCGCCGATCCGCAACCGGGCAACCGTGCCAACGAAGCCCGCTGCGATGCCCAGGGCCGGCTGTGGCTGGGCACCATGCAGAACAACATCGGCGAGCACGGTGAAGACTTGCCGGTGCTGCGACGTTCCGGCGGCCTGTTCCGGGTCGATACCGACGGGCAGGTCACGCCGTTGCTGCAAGGCCTAGGGATTCCCAACACCTTGCTGTGGAACGACGCCGCCACCCACGTGCATTTCGGCGACAGCCTGGACGGCACGCTCTATCGATACCCGATGACTGAACAGGGCCAGCTCGCACCTGCGCAAGTCTGGTTCGGGCCTCACTCCCGGGGTGGCCCGGACGGCTCCGCCATGGACGCCGAAGGCTATATCTGGAACGCGCGCTGGGACGGCAGCTGCCTGCTGCGGCTGACGCCGGACGGTGAAGTTGACCGGGTCATCGAATTGCCGGTCAGCCGTCCCACCAGTTGCGTGTTCGCAGGCCCCGACCTCAAGACCTTGTACATCACCAGTGCCGCCAGCCCGCTGGATCACCCGCTGGACGGTGCGGTGCTGGCCATTGAGGTCGATGTGCCGGGGAAAGTCTGCCACCGCTTTGCAGGATAACCAACAGGCTGTTTAACGCACTCAAAAACAACAACAAGGAGTCACCCTATGAATCGTCGTCGTGGTATCCGTTCCCTGTGCTGCGCCGCTGTGGCGGTGTCCGCCGTCGGCCTGAGCAGCCTGTTGCTGGCGGCCGAGCCGGTGAAGATCGGCTTTCTGGTCAAGCAGGCGGAAGAGCCCTGGTTCCAGACCGAATGGGCCTTCGCCGAAAAGGCCGGCAAGGACAAGGGCTTCGAGGTGATCAAGATCGCCGTGCCCGACGGCGAGAAAACCCTCTCGGCCATCGACAGCCTGGCCGCTAATGGTGCCAAGGGTTTTGTGATTTGCCCGCCGGACGTGTCCCTCGGCCCGGCGATCATGGCCAAGGCCAAAGCCAACGGCTTGAAAGTGATCGCCGTGGATGACCGTTTTGTGGACGCCAAGGGCAACTTCATGGAAGACGTGCCTTACCTGGGCATGGCCGCGTTTGAAGTGGGCGAGAAGCAGGGCAGTGCCATGGCCACTGAAGCGAAAAAACGTGGCTGGGACTGGAAGGACACCTATGCGGTGATCAATACCTACAACGAACTCGATACCGGTAAAAAGCGCACTGATGGCTCGGTCAAATCCCTGAAGGCTGCGGGTATTCCGGATGACCACATCCTGTACGCAGCCCTCAAGACCCTCGACGTCCCCGGCAGCATGGACGCCACCAACTCGGCGCTGGTCAAGCTTCCCGGCGGCGCGAAAAACCTGATCATCGGCGGCATGAATGACAACACCGTGCTTGGCGGCGTGCGCGCCACCGAAAGCGCCGGGTTTGCGGCGGCGAATGTCATCGGCATCGGCATCAACGGCACCGATGCCATTGGCGAATTGAAGAAAGCCAACAGCGGCTTCTTCGGCTCGATGCTGCCCAGCCCGCATATCGAGGGCTACAACACCGCGAGCATGATGTTCGAGTGGGTCACTACGGGTAAGGAGCCGCCGAAGTACACGGCGATGGATGAGGTGACGCTGATCACCCGCGAGAACTTCAAGCAGGAGCTGGAAAAGATCGGTTTGTGGAACTGATGGCCGCTGACGTTTCCCGGCAGCCCTGCTAACGCCGGTACTGTGGGAGCTGTCGAGCTTCAGCGAGGCTGTGATAGCGGTGGGTCAGGCACCTTGGATATTGATAGTGCCGACGTCATCGCAGCCTCGCCAAAGCTCGACAGCTCCCACAGGTTTAGTCAGCAGAGAATTTCAGCACGGTATTCTGCGTGTAGGTCTGGCCAGGATCGAGACGGGTAGAGGGGAAGCTCGGCTGGTTGGGGCCGTCGGGAAAATGCTGGGTTTCCAGGGTGAACGCACTCCAGTGGGCGTAAGGCGCGCCACCCTTGCCCTTGATCGTCCCGTCGAGGAAGTTGCCGGTATAGAACTGCACGCCAGGCTCGCTGGTATACAGCTGCAAGCGGCGACCGGACTGCGGGTCACGAACGTCGGCGGCCAGTTTGCCGATATCACCCTTGGCATCCAGCACCCAGTTGAAGTCAAAGCCACCTTGTTTAGGTTCGGCGAATTTCAGCTGGGGATGATCGTCCTTGATGTGCTGGCCGATGGCAGTGGGCTTGAGAAAGTCCATCGGCGTACCGGCGACCGGGGCCAGTTCGCCGGTGGGAATCAGGGTGCTGTTGACCGGGGTGTAATGGCTGGCATGCAGGGTGGCGACCTGCTTGAGCACATCACCGCTGCCGGCGCCGGCGAGGTTGAAGTAACTGTGGTTGGTGAGGTTGAGCACCGTGGGTTTGTCGGTGGTGGCTTTGTAGTCGATGTGCAGTTCGTTCTTGTCGTTGAGGCTATAGGTGACATCGACTTTCAGGTTGCCGGGAAAACCCATCTCGCCGTCCTTGGACAGGTAGCTCAGGGTCACGCCCACCGAATCGTCCTGCTTGACCGGCTCGGCTTTCCACACATGCTTGTCGAAACCTTGCGGGCCGCCGTGCAGCGAGTTCGGCCCGTCGTTGAGGGGCACTTGATAGCGTTTGCCGTCCAGTTCAAAGCTGCCCTTGTCCAGGCGGTTGCCAAAACGGCCGATGGTCGCGCCGAAGAACGCAGTACCGGCCTGGTAGCCCTGGACGTCATCGAAGCCCAGCACCACGTCGGCGAACTGGCCGTGTTTGTCGGGTACTTTCAGCGACTGCAAGACCGCGCCATAGGTGATGACCGTGGCTTGTACGCCATGGCTGTTACGCAATACATACTGCTCGACGGCGGTGCCGTCATTGGTTTTGCCGAAGGGTTTGTGTTCGCTGGACAAGCCAGCCGCCTGAGCGCCCAGGCTGGCCACCGCCAGGGAGAGGCCAAGGCCGGTAAGCAGGAATCGGGATTGCCGCATGACTGAGCTACCTTTATTGTTGTTAATTAAATAGTTCTACTATTTATTCAGATGCAGGGCTGATTTATAGCCAATATCGCAAAACATGCAATATAAAATAAGACTAAATACAGCGGAGTGACTGCCCCATGAACACTGAAAAACAGCCCGGCGCGCAGGCGATGTACCCGGACCTGCGGGATAAAACCGTGCTGATCTCCGGCGGTGCTTCCGGGATAGGCGAGGCCATGGTGCGTGCCTTCGCACGCCAGGGGGCCAAGGTAGCCTTCGTGGACCGGGCGCAAGGGCAGGGCGACCGATTGGCGGCGATATTGTCGGCCGAGGGCCATGCCGTCGAATTCGCCCATTGCGATATCACCGACGAGATCGCGTACAAGGCCGCGATAGCGTGCCTGGCGCAGAGCCTTGGGCCGATCGACGTGCTGGTGAACAATGCCGCCAATGACGTTCGGCACACCCTGGATGAAATCGACTCGGAGCGGTTCGACCAACTGATTTCGGTCAACCTGAAGCACGGGTTTTTCGCGGCCCGGGCGGTGGTGCCGATGATGAAGGCCGCCGGCGGCGGGTCGATCATCAACCTGGGCTCCATCGGCTGGATGATGGCTTCCAGCGGCTACCCGGTATACGCCGCCAGCAAAGCGGCCGCCCACGGCATGACCCGGGCCCTGGCGCGGGAGCTTGGGCCCAGCCGTATCAGGGTCAATACGCTGGTGCCGGGCTGGGTGATGACAGAGAAACAACTGGCGATGTGGGTGGATGACGCGGCCCGGGAGTTGATCGCCCGCAGCCAGTGCCTGCCGGGCAGTGTGGAGCCGGAACATATCGCCAATATGGCGCTGTTCCTGGCTTCTGATGTGTCGGCGATGTGTACCGCACAGAACTTCATTGTGGACGGCGGCTGGGTCTAGGCCGGGAAAGCGTCGCCATCCCGGATGCAACGAATCGCCGCCCGGGGCCTCATACAGTAACGAACGGTGGTTCATATGCAGCCACCGCAACCGACTACTTCATGGGTGCAGGTGATTGATTTATGACGGACGCCGATAAGAAACATGTGGCCTGGCTGGTGGAACAATCGATGCTGCATGCCGCCAAGCAGCGCGCCAGGCTTTATTCGGGGCAAGGCCGGTTGTGGCAACAGCCATATGCCCATACCCGGCCCCGTGATGCTTCAGCCCTGGCATCGGTGTGGTTCACGGCCTATCCGGCGTCCATCGTCACCCGCGAGAACGGCAGCGTACTGGAGGCCCTGGGCGATGAAACCTTGTGGCACGCGCTGTCGAAAATCGGCATCCAGGGCATCCATAACGGCCCGTTGAAACGCTCGGGCGGTCTATCCGGTACCGAGCACACTCCCACCATTGACGGCAATTTTGACCGCATCAGCTTCGACATCGACCCGCAACTGGGCACCGAAGCCCAGCTTCAGGCGCTGGCTCGCATGGCCGCCGCGCACAACGCGGTGATCATTGACGATGTGATCCCGTCCCACACCGGCAAGGGCGCAGACTTCCGCCTGGCCGAGATGGCCTACGAAGACTATCCCGGGCTCTACCACATGGTGGAGATCCGCGAAGAAGACTGGCCGCTGCTACCCGATATCAGCGAGGGCCGCGATGCGCAGAACCTCAGCCCGCAGCAGGTCGACGTGCTCAGGGACAAGCACTACATCGTCGGCCAGTTGCAACGGGTGATCTTCTTCGAGCCCGGGGTCAAGGAAACCGACTGGAGCGCGACCGATATGGTCATCGGCGTGGACGGCAAGCCCCGCCGCTGGGTGTACCTGCATTACTTCAAGGAAGGGCAGCCGTCGCTGAACTGGCTGGACCCGACCTTCGCCGCGCAGCAGATGATCATTGGCGACGCCTTGCACGCCATCGACGTGATGGGGGCGAAAATCCTGCGCCTGGATGCCAACGGTTTCCTCGGCGTGGAACGAAAACTGGAAGGTAACGCCTGGTCTGAGAGCCATCCGCTGTCCATCACCGGCAACCAGATCCTGGGCGGCGCGATTCGCAAGGCGGGCGGTTTCAGCTTCCAGGAACTGAACCTGACGGTGGACGACATCGCCGCCATGTCCCACGGCGGCGCAGACCTGTCCTACGACTTCATCACGCGCCCGGCTTACCAGCACGCGTTATTGATGGGCGACACCGAATTCCTGCGCCTGATGCTGCGGGAGATGCACACCCTGGGCATCGACCCCGGCTCGCTGATCCACGCCTTGCAGAACCATGACGAGCTGACCCTGGAACTGGTGCACTTCTGGACGTTGCACGCCCATGACACCTACCTCTATCAGGGGCAGACCTTTCCCGGCGGCATCCTGCGCGAGCATATCCGTGAGCAGATGTACGAACGCCTGGCTGGCGAACACGCGCCGTATAACCTGAAGTTCGTGACCAACGGCGTGTCCTGCACCACCGCCAGCATCATCACGGCGGCGCTGGGCATTCGCGACCTTGAGGCGATTACCCCGGCGGATATCCAGCAGATCCGCCAGATTCACCTGCTGCTGGTGATGTACAACGCGATGCAACCGGGGGTGTTTGCACTGTCCGGCTGGGACCTGGTGGGCGCATTGCCGTTACCGGCGCAGGAGGTGGCCCACTTGATGCTGGATGGCGACACACGCTGGATCCATCGCGGCGCCTATGACCTGGTGGACCTGAATCCGGATGCGGAGCAATCCGCCGGGCAGATGCCGCGTCCGAAAACCTTGTATGGCAGCCTGATCAGCCAGTTGGCCGACCCGGATTCGTTTGCCTCGCAACTGCAAAGAATCCTCGCGGTGCGCCGAGCCTACGACATCGCCGCCAGCCGCCAGATCCTGGTGCCGGATGTGCAGCACCCGGGGCTGTTGATCATGGTGCACGAGCTGCCGGCGGGCAAAGGTACCCAGATCACGGCGCTGAACTTCGGCTCGACGCCGATTACTGAAACCCTGCACCTGCCCGATATTGCGCCCGGGCCGGTGGTGGACATCATCAATGAGCGGGTGGAGGGCGATCTGACACCCGAGGGTGATTTCACCATCACCCTGGATGCGTATGAAGGCTTGGCGCTGCGGGTAGTCAGTAGTTCGCCGATGATTTGAGAGGCGCCATCGACAAGTACCGTTCGATGATTTCCAGCAGCAAGCGGTTGTCCACGGTTTGCAAAACGCTGACCAGGCCGCTGGTGGGCGGCGTGATAGCGACGTCCAGCCGCAGGGGCTGTTTATAACGCCAGGTTTTGCCGCGCGTGCGGCCGGCGCGCAGTTCTACCTCCGTGTAGTACTGCGTGGCGTTAGCCACGCGCGGATCCAGCAACCAGGCAATCACCAAAGCGTCATGGATCCAGCAACCGGCGAGGCTGCGGGTGGCCATTGAATAATCGATCCAGGGCCTGAACGTCTCACAGATAAAATTGGCGAGGGGCGTATCGAGTTGCTGGATACGGTCCAGGTCCTGGTGAGTCATCAAGGTTTGCGTGGTGACATCCAGGGGCACCAGGGTGATATTCGCACCGCAACTGAGGACAAGGTCTGCCGCTTCCGGATCGAAGCCGAAGTTGGTGTCCTTGATGAAGTCATCCAGGGCAAAAACACCGCCCATGATCACGATTTGCCTGGCTGCCTTGATCATGTCCGGGTAGCGTTCAATCGCCAGCGCCACGTTGGTCAGCGGCCCAATCGCCACCAGGGTGATATCCCCGGGGTTTGCGCAAATCAACTGGCCTATGGCGTCGGCCGCTTCCTGGGCCGGAGCCTCGAAATCAAGGGGAGGGCGCACGCCATTCCATAAATGCGCGAGTTGGCGCTTGTGGACGGTGTTGTCCAGAGCATCGCGCCAGGGGCCGCCGGGTTCCTGCAGTGCCTGGTTGCTGCCCCTGACCACGGGTAGCGAGCGGCCGGTTCTGGCCATCAGGTCTTTAGCGACGTTGTACCCCACGGCGCTGGGCGTGTTGCCTGCCACAGTGGTGACCAGTTCAAGCGACAGCTCGGGTGCCGCCAGTGCCAGCGCCAATGCCAGACCGTCGTCAACGTTGGCGCCTGCAATCCCGTTTCCGGGATCGCAATCAATAATTAAACGTTTCATTTCACCTTCTTTTTTAGACTCGCGGTGTTTGCACAGCGCCGCATCCGCAGGACTCGCCAATGACCAGGCGGTGAGAAAACTCTTGCAGCTTCACCTCGCCATTCCAGGCCAGCAGCATCGCAATGGCGGCCTTGGCCATGTCTCCGACCGGCTGACACACGGTGGTCAGTGACGGTGCATAAAACGCCGACTCCTCGGTACCGTTGAAGCACACCAGCGCGACCTGTTCGGGGACTTTTATGCCGTGTTCCGCCAGGGCCCGAATGCAGCCGATGGCTTGCGCTTCATTGGAGCAGAACAGCGCGCGGGCGGGGGGGCCGTCGGCCAACATGCGCTGTGTTGCGTCATACCCACCTTGCCGCGTGTAGCTGGCGGGCAATATCCATTCGGCGCATTCTTCAATGCCGTGGTCAGCCAGTGCGTCACGCCAGCCGTTCAAGCGGTCCTGGGCGTTGAGCATTTCCAGGGGGCCACAAATGATGCCTACTTCGCGGTAACCATGGCTCAACAAATGGGTGGTAACTTGACGTGCTGCGCCGCGCTCGTCGACCCGCAGCATATTGACGGCCAGGCTGGGGCTGACCCGGTCGAGCATCACGAAAGGCGTGCCGCTGGCCTGGATCAGCTCGATATGCGGGTGGCGGTCGACACTGGTGTAGAACAGGCCATCGACCCGCTGGCTCAGGAGGTTGTTGATCAGGTTCAGTTCACGCTTGCGGCAGTCACCGGAATCGCCCAGCAGGATGACCAGGCCGTTGTCCAATGCTTCCTGTTGCAGTGCATGGGCGAAGGAGGCGATGAAGGTATTCGAGATATTCGGCACAACCAGCCCATAGGTGCGGGTTTTGCCCGAGGCCAGTGCCTGGGCGACGCCATTGGGCCGGTAACCGGTGTGTTTTATGGCATCCAGGACACGCTGGCGCGTCGCCTTGGCGACGGGCCTTGGGCCGTCGTTGATCACATAGCTGACGACCGCGACCGAGGTTCCTGCTTCGCGGGCCACATCATCGCGTGTGGCCCGGGTGGGATACTGTTTTGTCAAAGCGACCTGCCATTTCCTGTGAGTCGATGGACACGCGGGCGGTACCCGGTAACAGGTCTACCCGCGTAGATGTTTACGGCAAGAGAAGGGGCTGAGATGGGCGGCATTATCACTGCTGGTGTATTTCAGTTTGATGACCTGTGTACGGCTTCGCTTAGACACCCGCAGCCCCTTCAGGGTCAGAAGATCGCGTAGGTGTAGCTGAAGATCACACGCGCCTGGTCCACCGCACCCACGTTGGGAATGCCGCTGCGGAAACTGCCTTCGCGCAACGAGGTGCCAAACCCTTTCAACGGACCGCTCTGCACCACGTAGTCGATCCGCATGTCACGTTCCCACTCCGAGTAGCGGCTGGCGCCGTCCACCGAGCGGATGTTGTCGCCATGCAGGTACAACGCCGAGGCCGAGAGGCCGGGCACGCCCAGCGCCGCGAAGTCATAGGAGTACTGGGCAAAGTTGGTGTTTTCACCTGCGCGGATAAACGAGTTATCCATCACGTCAGTAATCAGGTAGACGCTTGCGCCGCCGTTGCCTTCATTGTTGCCGGCGCCGCTCACTACGTTGCCCTGGTTCAGGTAAACAGTGCCGCCCGAGTCGGAAACCTGCTGGCGACCGAGCATGAAGGCGTTGCCTCCCAGGTAGTAGGTGAACGCTGCGCTCCAGGTGGTGTTATCCACTTTGCCCGGCTCGCTGGCGTAGCCGCCGTTGTTATTGAAGAGGTAGCCCGTGGTGCCGTTTTTACCCTGGGACTTGCTGTTGAAGTAGCGCAGGTCGGTTTTAAAGCGGGAGTTTTCACCCAACGGCGTGGTGTTCAACAGGCCAAAAAAATCCTGGGTGTAATAGTCCTTCAGGTCGGCGCGGTAGTACTGCAGGGTGGTGGTGGGGGTGATTTTCCAGTCGGCGCCGGCGTAGGTGAATGAGTTGCTGTCCTGGGTGCCACCGGCAATGGCCAACCCTGTGGAGTTGGACGACGCACGCCCCGTGGAGCGGTTGAGTTGCCCGGCATTGATCGTCAGGTTATCGATGTCTTTGGACGTTACCGTCACGCCTTCAAAGGTTTGCGGCAGCAACCGGCCGTCGTTGGCCACCAGGATCGGCAGGTTAGGCTGCAGCGCGCTGCCGGCATGGAACTCGGTCTTGGACACGCGAAGCTTGGCGTTGGCCCCGAGGCGGCTCCAGCTGTCCACCGGCGTGCCGTCCGAATCGACCGGTGCGAGTGAGTTCGAGGTGCTGGCGCTAGGGTGTTGGGTACCCCCGGAAAGGTTGAACGCCTGCATGGCTTGAACGTCGAGGCCGAGACCGACAGTGCCCTGGGTAAACCCGGAGAGATAGTCGAGTTTGAAACCCTGGGTCAGTTCGTTCTGATCAACGCCCGGGGTGTTGGGGTTATCACTGCGAAGGTAAAAAGTACGCGCGCTGACCGACGCCGTGCTGTCGTCGATAAAGCCTGCGGCCAGTGCTTGTTGCGCAACGATACTGGTAGTCACTGCCAGTGCGAGGGTGGACCGTTTCATGTCAATGCTCCTATGGATTGCCGATTTACAGGCATGGCTTCGCCCGACTGGTGGTTGAACCGTCGTGCGGGTTTGCGCCTTTCTGCGAGGCGTCAGTGGTTATTCAGGGGGATGAAACTAGATCGCATCTTCCAGCGCGTTAAGGTCGCGGCCACGGGTTTCCGGGGCGACAAAGGTCGTCACGAAACCGATCCCGGCCATGGCGACAAAGTACCCGGCAATCGCCCACCAGTGACCGGTCCAGGTCAGCAGCGCGGCAGCCACCAGAGGCGCGGTACCGCCCGAGAGGATCGAGCCCAGCTCCTTGGCCAGGGCCAGTTTGGTATAGCGATTTTTGACGCCGAATATTTCTACGCTCCAGGCTGCCTGTACGCCAAAGATACCGAGTGAAGCGAGGCCCATGCCGACCACGATGGTAGCCATGACAATGGCCGGGTCGCGGGAATCCAGCAGCATGAACGCCGGGAAGGCGTAGAGCATCAACAGCAGGCAGAAACAGCGGTACACGATGCGTCGACCAAACCGGTCAGACAGCCAGCCCGCCAGGGGGATGATCAAAAAGCCGAGGATCGAGGCGATCAACACGGACTGGGTTGCGACGGATTTATCCACCGCAAGCACCTTCACCACGTAGCCGACGATAAAACCCTGGGCAAGGTAAGACGGGCCGTTCTCGCCAATGCGCAAGCCGACCATGGTGAGAAATGCCCGGCTGCCTTTCCAGAAGCCAATGGGCTGTACAGGGGCAGTGAGGGCGTTATCGCGCTGCGCTTGCAATTGGGCCTTTCGAAGCTCGAACACCGGCGTTTCCCGCAGGTTGCGACGCAGCCACAGCGCGGCCAGGGCAATCAGCGAACTGCACAGGAACGGAATGCGCCATCCCCACTCCTGCAGTTGCTGTTGATCCATTTGCACCACGGCAAGCCACACCAATGAAGCCAGCAAGGTCCCACTGTTGGAGCCCATGGCAATCACCGACGACACCAGGCCGCGTTGTTTGGCAGGTGCGAATTCGCCCAGCATCACCGTGCCTGCGGCCAATTCGGCGCCTGCACCAAAGCCCTGGGTAAAACGCAGCAGTACCAGGCATGCCGGCGCCCAGATACCGATGGATGCGTAGCTGGGGATCAAGCCGATCAACGTGGTGGAAGCGCCCATCAACACGACGGTAGAGACCATGACCACCTTGCGGCCCTTGCGATCACCCAGCCACCCGAAGAACAGCGCACCGATCGGCCGCGCCACAAACCCCACCGACCAGGTCGCGAAGGTGGAAAGCAACGCCATGGCGGGCGACACATTGGGGAAAAACACATCCCCGAAGATAAGCCCCGCAGCCAAGCCATACAGGGCGAAGTCCGCGTACTCCATGGCCGTGCCAAGCCAACAGGCGAGGGTGGCGCGATACAACTCCCGGCGTCCTTGCGGGGTTATCAAGCTTTCATCCGCTGCGCCCCATGGGATAGGCGCACCGGACGGAGTAGCACTTGCAACTGTCGACATCAAAAAACTCCTGATCCAAGGAAGGCCCGGACATGACCATTAGGTGTGTTTGCTCTGCTTCTACAGTTATCTACGCGCGTAGATAACTGACTTTGAAAATCGGCCCGGGGATAAACCTCAAAGGCCGATAGTGGAGATCCATGGCCGGATCTTAGGCAGGGTTTTATTGCATTCGAATGACAGATTTATCGGCGGACGCGTGCAAGGTAGCGCTGATTAGCAGCGGCGGGGGCGACAACGGTTGCGTTGCAAAAGGGCCCGGCCGTGTCCGACTGAAGGGTGGCGCTGCGGGCAGTGAGTCGTTCGCCGATGAAGTACTGAACGTGCGTGGCTAGTTGTAATAAGATCTTCCCGGCACGTGTACGGAAATTTCTCCTGCGTGCCGAATTATCGCTTTAAACCCAAGAGGTTTCATAAATACTGGCGGGATCTCTCTCCATTCTTATTCCCGGACTATCTAATTATAGTTCGTGTGCTTGAGTTGCCTTATACCAAGTACTGGAATCCCCAAAGATATGGAGTTTAGATTTATGCGGAAAATCAATCTGATTAACAGTGTAATAGCTGTCTCACTGCTTGCCGTGGGTGTGGCTCACGCCGACGATGTAACCGTTAATGGTGGCACCATTCACTTCCAAGGTGAAGTTGTTAACGCGGCTTGCGCCGTCGATACCGGCTCTGCTGACCAGACTGTACAACTGGGCCAGGTAAGAACCGCAGCACTTAGCGCGGCCGGCCAGACCAGCTCCGCCGTTGGCTTTAATATCCAGCTGAATGACTGCGATACCAAAGTTTCAACTCAAGCCTCCGTCGCCTTCACTGGTGTAACTGACCCTACCAACACCGAAGCACTGGCTCTGGAAAGCTCCGCTGCCGGCGCTGCCACCAACGTCGGCGTTCAGGTGCTGGACCGCGTAGGTACTCCTCTGACGTTCGACGGCGCGACGTTCAGCGAGCCGTTGACCCTGAATGATGGCACCAACACCTTGCCGTTCCAGGCACGTTACATCGCCACAGGCGTAGCCACTGCGGGTACTGCGAACGCCAACGCAAACTTCAAAGTGCAGTACCAGTAACGAGCAACTGACAAGGATGTGCGCAGGCCAGGGAGGCCATCTTCGCACAAGGTTCGTGTTCGCCTACAAGATTGACGTGAAAAAATGATGATGACCGCAAAGACAATTAGAACCGTGCTCGCGTTGGCGGTGGTGCTTCTGGCCAATCGCGTGGAAGCGGGCGTGGCCCTGGGTGCGACGCGCGTTATTTACCCGGCCGATCAGAAACAGACGGCGCTGGGTTTAAGCAATAATAATGACAAAGACACCTATCTTATCCAGTCATGGGTCGAGAACAGTGATGGCAAGAAAGATGGCAGGTTTGTCATTACACCGCCATTGTTTGTGATGCAGGGAAAAAAAGACAATACGCTGCGCATTGTCGATGCCACCAACAATAACCTGGTAAAAGATCGCGAAAGTTTATTCTGGATCAACGTAAAGGCAATCCCTTCTGCAGATAAAGCGCAACAAAAAGACAATACGCTGCAACTGGCGATTACCAGCCGGATAAAACTCCTGTATCGACCACGAGACCTCAGGATCTCCCCGGAAGATGCACCGGCAAAGTTGACGTTCAAGCGCAGCGGAAAATCGCTGCTCATTACTAATCCAACCCCTTACTTCCTGACCATCACAGAACTGAACGCCGGCACACAGGCGCTGGCAAATACCATGGTTCCGCCAATGGGTTTTGTGACCGTCGACCTGCTTGGAAGTACAGCCAGTGCGATTAATTATCGAACTATCAACGATTACGGCGCATTGACTGCAGTGCTGAAGGGAACTCTTCAGTAAACATTGCTGTGCTAATCAAGCCTTGATTATGGACCTTGCATCAGGCGGGTCAATCCAGAGCCTGCACGTTTTTTTGCGCGGGAGGGGCTATGTCGTACCTGGGTTATGGAACTGGCGATAACGCAAAATGAAAAATGGAATCCGGGAATTAGCACTTAACCGATTACTGTTGTCACCCTTGGCATTGCTTCTGGCAGGCCCCGTTTTTTCTGCGCGAGCAGACAACTATTTCAATCCTCGCTTCCTGTCCGATGATCCTGCATCAGTCGCGGATCTGTCCGGCTTTGAAAAAGGCCTGGAGGCGCCTCCCGGCACTTACCGTGTCGACATCTATATGAACGATGGGTACATGGCGACCCGGGATGTTGCCTTTGATAAAAGCGCCGATGGGCAGAAACTGGAACCGTGCCTGACGCGTTCTCAATTGTCTTCTTTTGGCGTCAATACGCTCGCATTGCCCGATGTCGTTGCCATGAAGAGCACCGCCTGTGTTCCATTCACCCGGTTTATCAATGATGCGTCCAGCCGATTTGACGTTGGCCTGCAACGCTTGTACCTCAGCGTTCCCCAGGCATTCATGGGTAGCCAGGCCCGTGGGTATATTTCGCCAGATCTATGGGATGACGGCATTACCGCGGGATTGCTCAATTACAACTACACCGGCAGCGAAGTGCGCAGCGAGCAGGGCGGGGTGTCCAACTATTCATACCTCAGCCTGCAAAGCGGCCTCAACCTGGGCGCCTGGCGATTAAGGGACACCACCACGTGGAGCTACAGCCACGGCGCGGGCGTGACGCAGAACCAGTGGCAACACACCAACACCTATGTGGAGCGGGGCATTTCCTCGTGGCACAGCCGATTGACCCTGGGTGACGGTTTCACCGCTGGCGATATTTTCGATGGTATTAACTACCGGGGCGCTCAAATTGCGTCGGACGACAACATGCTCCCGGACAGTCAGCGAGGCTTTGCGCCCGTTGTGCGCGGTATCGCGCGAAGCACAGCCAAGGTTTCGGTGAAACAGAATGGGTATGAAATCTATCAGGCCACCGTGCCCCCCGGTGCTTTCACCATCAACGACATCTATGCACCAGGCACCAGCGGCGATTTACAGGTCACGGTTGTAGAGGCTAACGGTTCAACGCAATCGTTCACGGTGCCTTATTCATCTGTGCCGATGCTGGAGCGTGAAGGCCAACTGAAGTATTCGCTGACGGGGGGGCAGTATCGCAGCGGCAATGCGCAGCAAGACACGCCGGAGTTTCTCCAAGGCACCGCATTTTGGGGTTTGCCTCATGACTGGACAGTCTTCGGAGGCACGCAGGTCTCGAACAACTATCACGCCCTGGACATTGGCTTGGGCAAGAACCTGGGCGACCTCGGCGCGATATCGGCCGACCTGACCGAGGCCCGTGCGATATTGCCTGACGACACCCAACACCAAGGGCAGTCCCTGCGGTTTCTTTACAATAAGTCCATCAACCAGTGGGGGACCAACCTGCAACTGTTGGGCTACCGCTACTCGACGAAAAATTTCTACACCCTGGCTGACACGGCATGGAGCCACATGAGTGGCTTCACGCTGGTCAGCCAGGATCAATCGGTTCAGATAACGCCGCAGATCACGGATGCCTACAATCTGAACTACAGCAAGCGTGGTCGCTTCCAGGCCACGTTGACACAACAGGTGGGCAAGACGTCTACGGTGTATTTAACCGGTAGCCAACAGAGCTATTGGGGAACGCGGCAGTCGGACGAACAACTCCAGCTCGGGTACAACAGTACAATCGGAGACATTAGTTGGGGGGTGAGCTACAGCCTGACAAAGAGCGCCTGGGCGGACAATAAAGATCAGTTGCTGGCGATCAATCTCAGTATTCCGTTTAGCCACTGGATGCGTTCAGACAGTCACTCATCCTTTAAAAACACCAATGCCAGCTTCAATACATCCAGTGATTTAAAAGGTCGGGACACCAGCACGGCAGGGCTCTATGGCACGCTGCTTGATGATCACAACCTCAGTTACAGCGTACAAACCGGATACGCCGGTGGTGGTGTCGAAGACGCTTCGAAAACCGGCAACACCTCTTTGAACTATCGCGGTCCCTACGGCAATTCCAATATCGGGTACAGCACCAGTGAAGACTACAGCCAGGTGTATTACGGCGTCAGCGGTGGCGTATTGGCGCACGCGGATGGCGTGACCTTCAGTCAGCCGCTGAACGACACCATGGTGCTGATAAAAGTACCGGGGGCAGAGCATGTCGCCGTCGAAAACCAGACCGGCATACGCACCGACTGGAGGGGATATGCGGTGCTCCCGTATGCGACGGATTATCGTGAGAACCGGATAGCCCTGAACACTAACTCGCTGGCCAATAACATTGAATTGGAAGACCCGATATTGAGCGTCGTGCCGACGCGTGGGGCAGTTGTGCGTGCTGATTTTAAAGCCCGCGTCGGGATGAAAGTCCTGATGACGCTGACCCACAACGACAAGCCGGTGCCATTCGGCTCGATCGCCTCATACGGCGAGGGCTTGGGGGGGAGCATTGTTGCCGAAGGTGGCCAAGTCTATCTGACCGGGCTGTCGCCGACAGGGCAAATAAGCGTGAAGTGGGGGGACGGTACGAACGATCGCTGTACCGCAACGTACAGCCTGCCGGCCGACAGCCTGGCGCAGGCCTTGAGTTATGCCTCGGCGACGTGCCAGTAATCAAAACAGGATGCTCCAGCCATGAAAAAGTACCTTTGTATCCTGTGCCTGATGCCGTGCCTCGCGAATCAATCTTATGCAGCGGACACCAGCATTTCTATCACCGGTTACCTTAAAGACAATTCCTGTTCGGTGTCGGTCGACTCCAAAGACTTTACTGTGGACTTGATGAGTAATGCGTCCAAACAACTCAATCATGTGGGGACGACGACTGTTCCTGTTCCCTTCACGATAGTCTTTGATAAGTGCGGTGGCTCAACGACTGGCGTCCGGGTTGGCTACAGTGGCACATCAGACAATGACAATATCGCACTGCTTAAAATTGACGATGGCGTTAATGCCGCCAGCGGTATGGGCATACAGATACTGAACAGTGACAAACAGGCAATCCCTTTAAACACCACTGAACAATCCCTCCGCTGGACGCACCTGATCGCGGGCCAATCAAATACCCTGAATTTTTATGCGTGCCTGATGGCGACCCATTCCCCTGTGACGGCGGGAGTTGTGAATGCGACTGCCAATTTCACGCTCGAGTTTCAATAAAGGAGGCTGGGAATGAACGCTATGAAGACAATCCTGTTGGCAGGATTATTACTGATTGCCGGAATCATCAACGCCCATGCGGAAGACGTGACCATTACGGTCAATGGGCGAGTTGTAGCGCAACCTTGTACGGTCTCAACCCCACCGGCAGCCGTTGCTCTGGGAGACCTGTTTGCCGCCAATTTCAGTCAGGCAGGATCAAGTTCAGGCTGGTACTGGGTGACGCTGGGTTTGACTAACTGCCCGGTGGGAACATCAAGCGTAACAGCGACATTTACAGGCGTTGCCGACGACACCGGCTACTACCAGAATCAGGGCGACGCGCTCAATCTTCAGTTGGAGTTGCAGGATACCCACGGCAACAACTTGAATAATGGCAATTCCACTACCGTCCATGTAGATGGGTCGACGCAGTCAGCGAGCCTGTCGCTGCAGGTGCGTGCATTATCCGTCAATGGCAATGCAAAGCAAGGCAGTATTCAAGCCACGATTAACGTTACGTATACATACTCCTAGTAAAGGTGCGACAAATGAAGATGAAAATCAGCGCCGTGCTAGTGCTGTTGCTAACCTTGGGGCTTTCAACCAGTGCCAATGCTTTTTTGTGCTATGTGAACGGCGTTATTACTGTCGATGGCGGTGGCGGCAATAACGTCTATGTCAACCTCGATCCGTCCGTTCAAATAGGCCAAAACATTGTCGTTCACCTGGGCAACAGTATAAGCTGTGTGAACGAGGACCCGGCTCACTTTCTAGACCCTATAAGGATTATTTCCGGCCAATACACCGGACCGCTCAATAATCTTGCTGGCAGCATAAGCTATTACGGGGCGTCGTATGACTTCCCTATTAACACACCCACGATTACGGTCGACCATACATGGGGCACACCCATGCCATGGAATACCATACTGTATTTAAAAGTTATCGGCAGTGGCGCCTCAGGAATTACGGTCAAATCGGGGCAGTTGCTGGCCATTCTCACGATGGAGAAAGTCAACTCCGTTCCGTACCAACTCATTACCTGGAACATTTATGCCAACAACACCGTTGTTGTTCCCACGGGGGGTTGTGATGTTTCGGCGCGCGATGTCACCGTCACCCTTCCTGATTATCCGGGAACCGCGGCAGTCCCGTTGAATGTCCACTGTGCGGAAAATCAAAACCTTTCCTATTTCCTGACTGGCCCGACGACAGACAGCGCCAACACAATCTTCAGCAATACGGCTTCCATCTCCCCCGCAGCAGGAATTGGTGTGCAGCTATCTAACCCCAATGGCGTGATTGCTACCAACAACAGTATCTCAATGGGTTCAGTAGGGGTCAGTCCCGTGGAACTTGGGATGACGGCCTCCTACGCGAGGACCAGTGGGCAGGTAGTCGCAGGAAATGTGCAGTCCGTTATCGGCGTTACGTTCGTTTATCAGTAGGCGCCTTCTACAGGCAGGGCCGTCGACACCAGGTGTCCAGTCCGACGAATAAAAGCCTTCTGCCATACCCTCGGAAATTTCCGTGCGATATGCAGGAAAACGGCTTTCGTAATTCGTCAATAAAGACGGCAGCATGGCCGCAACGAAAACAAGGCCTGTACCGACATGATTTCTTTAAGAATCCTCGTACTTGAGGATCGCCTGCCACGCCGCAAAGCCATTACTCAGATGTTGGCGGAGCTGGGTGTGCGCGCGGTTTTCCATGCGGCCGAATGTGACAAAGCCCTGGACCTCATCACCCGTGCAGAAGGCGTGGACATTGTCATCTGCGACTTGAGCCACGAGAAACGTGGCTATTTCGATTTCATGATAGCCGCAGGACGGGCACGCCTGGTCAATGCGCTGGTTTTAGGCTCGACGCTTGAGCCTCAGTTTTTGCGCGCGGTGGAGTGTATCAATCAGTTTTCACAGCTCAGGCTGATCGGCGTGATGGGGCCTGACGCGCCCCTGCATGACTTGAGCTCGATTCTGCGTGACTACATCAAGCACAAAACCTTCGCACCGTTGCTGGCCCCGGACTCCTTGAAGTTGCCTACCGAGTCCGAGGTTAGAAAGGGCCTGGAAGCGCGAGAGTTCAAGGCGTGGTTCCAGCCCAAGTTCGACTTGCGCACCGGAGCCCTGTGCGGCGTGGAAGCGTTGGCGCGCTGGGAGCACCCGACCCGTGGCTTGTTACTGCCCGGTGAGTTCCTGCCGGCAGTGCTGGCCTACGACCTGATCGACGAGATGTTCAAGCAGGTTTTCGCCCAGGGGCTTGACCTGCTGGTTGCCCTGCGTGGACGTAATATCACGCTGCAGGTTGCGTTCAACCTCCACGCCTCGCAATTGGCCCGTTTCGATTTGGCACTGCACATCGAAAACGCGTTGATCGAGCACGATCTACCCGGCTGCGCACTGATGTTTGAGTTGGCCGAAAACGGCCTGCTGGATATGTCGGTGGCCACCCAGAAAAGTTTGCTGTGTTTGCGGCTACTGGGATGCGGCTTGTCCATCGACGATTTTGGCACAGGATTTTCCTCGTTGACGCTGCTGTGCCAATTGCCTTTCCAGGAGTTGAAACTCGACAGTTCGGTTGTGCAGGATTTGTCCGACCTGCACAGCAGGGCCATGATGCTCAGCACGATTGCGTTGGCCCGGGCGCTGGATATCAACCTGGTGATCGAGGGTGTCAGCAGCCAGGAAATACGTGACCAGGCCTTCGCCATGGGCGGGACCTTTGCACAAGGTTTTCACTTGGCAAAACCCATGAGTGCACGCCGCTTGAAAGAGTGGCTGGACTGACTCAGTCAATCTGAAAATCACAACGCGCGAAGGGCAAAATAACCTGCATTGTTCAGGTGCGGTTGGACTAGACTTTGCCGGTGTAGTCGCTTGCCTCCCTCTACGCCTTCTCGTTTCGTGATCTGTGTCCAGATAAACAGAATAAGTGAGATAGATATGCGCAAGGCGCTGGTAGTGGACGATCACCCGATAGTTCGGGCGACGGTCAAAATGGTCTTGAAACAGGAAGGTTTCGAAACGGTGGTAGAAGCGGGCGACGGTGCCGACGCCGTGCAACAGGCACGTCAGGAGTTGCCGGACCTGGTGGTGCTGGATATTTCGATGCCCAAGCTCGATGGGCTGGAAGTCATCAGGCGCATCGTCGATCTGAATATCGCCACGCGAATCCTGGTACTGACGTCCCTGGAAGCAGGTTTGTATCTCAAGCGTTGCATGAGTGCCGGTGCTGCCGGTTTCATCTCGAAAATCGACGACCTGGACGACTTGCGTCGCGCTGTGAAAGTGCTGATGTCCGGCTACACGCATTTCCCCAACCTGGCGATCGGTTCGGTTCGTCGCAGTGACGTCGAAATGAATGAAGCGCGGGTGATCGAAAACCTGTCGGATCGCGAACTTGTGATCCTCAAGCACCTTGCCCTGGGGCTCAGCAACAAGGAAATCGGCGACTCCATGCTGCTCAGCAATAAAACCATCAGCACGTACAAGACGCGACTGCTGGAGCGCTTTGAAGTGACATCCGTCGTGTCACTTTCGGAAGTGGCCAAGCGCAACAGTATTATCTGATGAAAGCCGCCAAAACGATTGTTGCCGCGTTGCTGATGGCCGGGCTGCCGTTGCTGGTACGCGCCGAACCGCACATAGCAGGGACTTCCGACTTCGAACTCGACATGGTGTTCCGTACCCAGGGTAAATCCACGCTCTATTGGGGCATGGTGCTTGCGGGGGTGGGTTCCATCATCTGTTGGCACCTTGCGGTGATGCTGTGGCGTCGCAGGGCCGATGACCCGCGCCGGGTCCTGGCAACCTTTGTCGCCAACATGCGCCTGATGCTCGATAACGTCCCGCGGCCGGTGTTCATCCGCGATCATGAGGGCCGGCTGGTCGCGTGTAACGACAGTTACCTGGACTTCCTTTCCATGGACCTGGACCAGGTGATTGGCAAGCCAATTACCGAGTTGCAGTTGATGCCGCTGTCCGAGTCCCGGCAGTACCATGAGCATTACCTGCGGGTCGTGCGCGACGGCATCCCGATGATCGGCAGCGGTAGCCTGGTGGCGCCCTACGGTGAAACGCTGGCGCTTTTCTACTGGATTTTCCCGTGTTTCAACTCGCGGGGGCGAGCGGTCGGGGTGATTGCGGGATGGGTCGATGTCAGCGACCGCGAGCAGTTGATGATTCAGTTGAAGGCTTCGCAAAAAGAAGCGGACGACGCCAACAACGCCAAGACCTTGTTCCTGGCGACCATGAGCCATGAAATCCGTACGCCCATGAACGCGGTGCTGGGCATGCTCGAAATGGCCACCAAACGCGCCGAGCAAGGCATTATCGATCGGGTGTCACTGGACATTGCTTCCAGCTCGGCCAACAGCCTGGTGGATTTGCTGGGAGATATCCTCGACATCGTGCGCATCGAATCAGGCCAACTGACGCTGGCCCCGAAAAGAGCGAATTTGCATGACGAGGTACTCAAGGTCGCGCGCATCTTCGACGGTGTGGCACAGCAAAAATTTCTCGAACTGCAGATTGAACTCGACCCCCAGGCCGACTGCGACGTGCTCGTCGACGCCATGCGCGTCAAGCAGGTGTTGTCGAACCTGCTGAGTAACGCGATCAAATTCACGGTTAAAGGCCAGGTGCGTTTTTTCCTGCGCTGCACACCGGTTGTGGCCGGCTCCGAGCTGGACCTGACGATGAGTGTCATCGACACCGGCATTGGCATCTCGCCGGAGGATCAGGCCCTGTTGTTCAGCCCCTTCACCCAAGTCGGCCAACCAGCGGAAGCCATGCGTACGGGCTCCGGGCTGGGCTTGGCCATTTCCCGCAAGTTGTGCGAGATGATGGGCGGGCAGTTGACGTTGTCCAGTGAGTTGGGGCGCGGTACCCGTATTGATGTTGCGTTGCGCTTGCCAGTCCTTGAGAGCCTTGGTCCGCCGATCGCGGATTCGATAGCACCGGTAGTGCGTGCCAAACGCTTGAGCGTACTGGTGGTCGACGATTACCCGGCGAACCGTTTGCTGCTTTCGCAGCAACTGACTTACCTGGGACATGACGTCAGTGATGCGGAGGACGGTGCACATGGCCTGAGAGCGTGGCGCCAGGGTGCGTATGACGTGGTGATCACCGACAGCCATATGCCCATCATGAATGGCTACGACCTGGCCCGCGCCATCCGTGACGAAGAGCAGCGTCAGGGCTCGAAACCCTGCGTGATCGTAGGCTTGACCGCCAATGCCCAGCCGGAAGAGAAACAGCGGTGCCTGAACGCAGGCATGGACGATTGCCTGTTCAAGCCCATCCGGCTCGGAGAACTGAGTGCCCGATTGACTGTCATCGAGCCACTGATACATCCGAATGAAGCGCCAATGGCGATGGTGGGGCAGGGGATCAACCTCGACCTGACCTCGCTGATTCAATTGGCGCGGGGCGACGAGGAGTCGGTGAACACCATCATCAAGAACCTGGCACTCAGCCTGGAAGAGGACATGGGCGTGTTGATGCAATGCTATGCGAACAAGGACGTCGAAGGGCTGGCAACGCTGGCACACCGGATAAAGGGCGGCGGCCGGATTGTCGGTGCGCAGAACGTGCTGATTCGTTGTGCGCAGCTGGAGGCGGCCTGTGAAGAGGCGACGCCTGCCCAACTGACTGCCGCCACCCTGGCCTTGGAGCAAGCCATGATCTCACTGAAAGCGGCCTTGATTGCCCTGGTGTGAAATGGGGTCACGCCCGGTGGGATGGAGGTTCGGAAATTTCCGAATGAGCAGGAAATTTCCATTGAGCGTGTAGGTTTTTTCCAAAGGCCATTAGGAGCAATCCTAAATACACGGCGGGGGCGGGGCGCAATAATTTACCTGTCCCCATCATCTGTGTAAAAGCCGCCATGTCTTTCCTACCGATACGCGTTCTGGTAATCGAAGAACAGCCTTTCAAACGACTTATCGCCACCCGCGTTTTTCAGGATCTCGGTTGTGAAGACGTGACGGCGGTGGCTGACGGGGCTGCCGCGCTGGAGATGCTGGCACGTACAGGACCGGTGGATATCGTGTTGTGCAGCTTGAAACTGCAATGCACCCAGGGCCTGTCTGTGATCGAGGACCTCAGCCGTGGCGGCTTCCTGAAGGCACTGATCATTTGCAGTGTGTACCCGGCGAACTTGCACGGGGCGTTGGGCCGGATGCTGTCGATGCACGGCGTGAAAGTGTTGGGGTATGTCGATACGCCCGTGCGCGCCAGTGAGTTGGGCCCGATGGTCGGTGCTTTCCTGGAGTCGGTTGCCGTGCGCAGGACCGACGTTTCCAACTCGATCAATTTGAAGTGGTTTACTCAGTCCGAATTGAAAAGAGCGATTCTGGATAACGAGTTCAAGGCGTTTTTTCAACCAAAATTCAATCTGGTCACTGGTGCGGTCGACAGCCTGGAAGCCTTGGCGCGGTGGGACAACCCAAGCTATGGCTTGTTGTCGCCTGGCGACTTTTTGCCGTTGTTAAACAGCTTCTATTTGATGGACGATCTGTTTTTCGCGCTCTTTGAACAGGGCTTGATGGTGTGGCAGGAAGTCCTGGCAACCGGGCGCCAATTGAACCTTGCATTCAATCTGCAGGCAGAGCAGTTCAGCAATCCGCAATTGGTCACCGGCATTAGTCTGTTGATTGAACGCTATCAGGTACCGGCGTCCTGCCTGACCTTTGAAATTACCGAAAGCGGTTTGCTCGAAACTTCCCCGGCGGTGCTGGAGAGCCTGATCCGTTTGCGGATGATGGGCGCCGGATTGTCCATCGACGATTTTGGCGTGGGGTTCTCATCGTTGGAGCGCCTGTGCCAGCTGCCCTTTACCGAGATAAAACTCGACGGCGGTTTCGTTCAGGACCTCGATACCAACGCCGCCAATCGCGCCATTGTCAGCAGCACCCTCGCGCTGGGTGAGGCGCTGAACATGTCGGTGGTGGTGGAGGGTGTCGAAACCGAAAAGCAGCGCCAGTCATTGATCAAGCTGGGCTGTGTGCACGCTCAAGGTTATCTCTGTGCGCGGCCCATGAGCGCCAATCGGGTGCTGTTGTGGCTGGACTCGCAGCGCGCGTCGATCAACAACGTCTGAATACAGGCCATCAATGCGGCTGAATGCTTACTGGGTGTTCAGTTTCTCGTGGGCCAGGAAGGGTGTTTCATGGTGAATCCAAAGTTGCGTGTTTTGTTGGTCGACGAAGAACAATCCAGGCTAGTCAGCATAGAAAAGAACCTGTCGGGCCTTGGCTACAGTCGTGTTGCCCCGCTGACATCATTCCGGGATTTATTGGTGATTCTGGATAACGCGTTATGCCCGTTTGACCTGCTGATTATTCACCAGGTCGTGCTGGAAAACGCAGGCGAAGTGCTTGAGCAGTTAGTACGAAGTTCGCCGGCGATCAAACATTTACTGGTTTACCAGGGCAATACGCTGCAGGTGCTTTCCACTGTTGAGTCGTCATCATCGTCGATGCGCTTTGAGTTGCCTTGTCCGCCGGACCGAGAGGCCATCAAACAAGTAATGGGCTTTATCGACAAGGTCGAGTTGCATGAGGTTTATGGCAAGCAGCGGGTGTCTGTTTAGTTACAGGTGTATCAGGAAAAATACTAACGGTGCTGGAAATGTCATTGCTTCAGTCGGAATTTTCCCTAATTGCAAAGGGACCTTTAACGTTGAAGGGGTTGGCCGGGAAAAACATTATTCACTGCATGCAAGGTGCGCAGTCACAGCGAAGCAGTGAACGGTTCGCCGAGCATTTCGATCAATGATGTTTTAACCTTTCGAGGCAACTTATGACGCGCACATACCGCATCTTCGCGCTCGCAGCGCTGACGTCGACCTTCGTGATACCGGCTGCGCAGGCAGGCGATGGCACCGTTAACTTCAAAGGCCAACTGATTGGGCAGACGTGTACCGTCAGTGTGAACGGTGGCAGCAACATGGGCACCGTCACGCTGCCTACACTGGGCACTATGGCCCTCGGCGCCGTAGGCGCCACCGCGGGTAGAACCCAGTTCACCATTGGGCTGAGTGCATGCGGCACTGGGAGTAACATCCAGGATTTCCTGCAAAACTTAACGGGCAATAGTGTGATTGGCAAGACGGCATCCACTTACTTTGAGAGCGGCCCAGGCGTCGATCCCACCACCCGGAACATTATTAACACCGGTGGTGCCACCGGCGTGCAGCTCCAGTTGCTTGATTCCGGCGGCGATGTGATCAAGGCCGGTGATCCGGGACAACCGCGGACCCCGGCCATTACCAATCTCGCCACCAACGGTGGCGTGATGACTTACGGCGTCCAGTACATCGCCAACGATGTTATTGCGCCGGGCAGCGTCGTGGGCTCGGTTACCTATTCCATCGCCTATAACTAAAGCCCAAAAGGAGTTGAGAGCGATATCGCTGATCAAGTCTTTGATATATCCATTTAAACCAAAAAGCCGTATGACTGCACTTATACGAATTAAAAGTTCAAGCCTTCGGAAGAGTCTTAACTCTGGTAGGAAATTTCCGGAGCTTTTGCAGGACCTTTCAATTTGAAGGGTTTCACCAAAAGAAACATCATTCACTCTGTGCACAACGCACCGCCATATTGCAATTGCGAGTGGCCTGCCAGGCATTTATCCAACTAATGATTTTGAGGAAACTTATGAACCGTACTTACCTCGTTCTTGCAGCGGCGACTTCCGCATTCGTGATGTCTGCTGCACAAGCCTCCGATGGCACTATCAACTTCAGTGGCCAACTGACGGCTCAAACCTGCACCACTTCGGTCAATGGCACGAGCAATGTGGGCACCGTAACGCTTCCGACGTTCTCGATTGCGTCGCTGGCAAGCGCGGGGGCGACTGTTGGTGCCACCAACTTCACCATTAACCTGAGCGGCTGCCAGGGCACTATTGCGACCGCCGCTGCGATATTTGAAGCGGGCGCGGGCGTCGACCCGACCACCCAGAACATCCGCAACACCGGTAATGCGACTGGCGTGCAACTGCAGTTGCTCGACTCCAATGGTGCTGTGATCAAGGCCGGTGATACCAGCCAAACCGCTAACACTGCACGTACCGCTGTGACCGGCGCCACTGCCGTGCTGCCGTACGCCGTTCAGTACGTTGCCAGCGCGGCAACCACCGCCGGTACTGTCGTGGGTTCGGTTACCTACTCGATCAACTATCAGTAAAAGCTGCGCGGTCAGCGCATCTTTCAGGACCTGGAAGATGCGCCGACGATGTTGGGAGAGAGTGATATGCAGCGTAAAAAAGCCTGGTGTCGTTATGTCGTGATGATGGCGGCCCTGCTGGGTTGTTCCCAGGCGATGTCTTCGGTCGTCATCACCGGCACTCGTGTGATTTTTCCGGCGGATAAAAAGGAAGTCACCGTCAAGATTAACAACAACGGCACCAAGCCCGTACTGGTTCAGTCGTGGATTGATAGCGGTGATCCCGCGTCCACGCCAAGCAATTCTTCAGCGCCATTTGTGATTTCGCCACCGGTCTCCCGGGTTGATGCTGACAAGGGGCAGAGCCTGCGCCTGATGTTCACAGGTACTGCGCTGGCTTCAGACAAGGAGTCTGTGTTCTGGCTCAATGTGCTGGAAATTCCGGTCAAGGCCACCAGCGATCAAAACATGCTGCAAATGGCCTTTCGCTCGCGAATCAAAGTGTTTTATCGGCCAGCGAATTTACCTGGCACACCGTCAGCGGCCATCGAGGCGCTGCAGTGGAAGGTTGTTGCGCAACCCAATGGTACCTATGGGCTGCAGGCCTATAACCCAACGGCGTTTTACGTTTCACAAAGTGACCTGGTGCTGGTTAACGGCGGCCAGCGGATACTGAGTGAGGCGGGAATGATTGCGCCCGGTGAGACCCATATCTTTGCCTTGCCCGGCCTGAAGTCGATGCCGGCACCCGGCGCCAAAGTTGAATACAGCGCCATCAATGATTACGGCGCTCTGGTTCCTACCCACGAATCCGTCATGCCTTAGGCCTATCAGGCCTTAATCGTTTTTCACCCTCCGTCGTCCGGGTAATTTATGACTACGCTGTCTCTTCTGCGCGCGCGCCGGAAGGAAATCGCTTGCGCCCACGCCAGCGATTTGCCGGTTTGGGGTCGCCGAACTTTACTGATTGTCAGTGCATTGTTGATGCCTTACGCCGTGGCTGAAGACGTGCAGTTCGATAACTCTTTTCTTCCGGCAGGCTCGAGCGGAATTGACCTGACGCTGTTCCAGAGCGGGAACCCGGTGATGTCGGGTACGTACCGTGCCGACATTCTGGTGAACTCGAACCTGAGCATGCGTCAGGATATCCGTATCGTGTCCGACGCCAAGGGCAGGAACCCCAGGGTCTGTGTCGACACTAGGATGCTGGAACTGATGGGCGTAAACGTAGAAGCCCTGTCGCCGACGGCAACTGCCAAGCTGGCGACTGACCCATGCCCGGTCATCAATGAGCTGATCGATGGTGCCACGGCGCTGTTTTCCACCGACACCCAGCTACTGGACTTCAGCATTCCGCAGGCGGCCTTGCGGCGTAACGCACGAGGTTACGTCAGCCCTGAATTATGGGACCGCGGCGTGACCGCAGGGATGCTCAGCTATGACTTCAACGCCAACCACAACAAATCCCTTTCAGGCACTGACGATTCTGCATATCTCGGCTTGAACGCGGGGCTGAACGTGGGTGACTGGCGGTTGCGGCACAATGGATCGTTCAATTGGGACAGCCTGACTGGCAGCAAATACCAGGAAATCAACACCTTTGCCCAACGCGACCTGACAGGCTTGAAGAGCCAGCTGACGGTAGGCGAAGCTAACACCAGCGGCGAGATCTTCGACACCCTGGCCTACCGTGGCGTCGAGGTGGCGACCGATGACCGCATGCTCCCGGATGCGCTGCGCGGTTATGCGCCCGTGGTGCGCGGTATCGCCCGCACCAATGCTCGAGTGACCATCAGCCAGGGCGGCAATGTATTGCTGCAGACCACGGTGGCGCCCGGCGCCTTTGTCATCGATGACCTGTATGCCACCGGCTATGGCGGCGACCTGCAAGTGAACGTGCTGGAAGCCGACGGCACCCAGCAAAGCTTCATAGTGCCTTACGCCTCGGTCAACCAGTTGTTGCGCCCTGGCACCTCACGTTTCAGCGTGACAGCCGGTGAAACCCGCAATAACTACATCAGTAAACAGGTTGAGCTGCTGCAAGGCACTTACCAGTACGGCCTGGCCAACTCGCTGACCGGTTATACCGGTGGCCAGGCCAGCGATGGTTACCTGTCGGTGCTGGGCGGTATTGCATTCGGCACACCCATCGGCGCCTTCGGGGTCGACGTGACCCATGCCCAGACCGAACTGCGCTCCGGTGACCAGCAGGGGCAGAGCCTGCGCGTGTCCTTCAGTGAGAATGTCCAAAGCACCGGGAGCAACTTCTCCCTGGCGGCTTATCGTTTTTCCACCCGCGGTTACTTCGATTTCAACAACGCCGTGCTGTTCAGGGATGCGGAACAGAACGGTACCGACACCAGCCAGTTTGGCCAACCGCGCAGTCGCCTGACCCTGTCCCTCGACCAAAGCCTGGCCAACTGGGGGCATTTGTCGTTGAGCGGGTTTACCGAGAACTACTGGAACCAGCCGGGCCAGGATATCCAGTACCAGATGGGCTACACCACACAGATCGGGCGGGTAAGCCTGGGCTTCAACCTCAGTCGCAGCCGCTCCGGCCTGGCCGAGATGCAAACCACTGAATTGTTTACCGTGAGTATGCCGATCGGGTTCGGGTCCTCAAGCAATACACCGCAGTTCTCCGGCCGTTTGGCGCGCGACAGCCAGGGAAACTACAGCCAGCAGGCGAGCGTGAGCGGCAGTGCCGGTGAAGATCAGCAATACGGCTACAGCCTGACGGCAGACCGTGATGGCGCGAGCCAGTCGACCGACACTTCGGTCAGCGGCCAATACATGGGCTCCAAAGCCCGGGTCAACGGTTCCCTCAGCGAAGGCGATGGCTACAGCAGCCTGTCCCTGGGCGGTGGCGGCACGATTGTGGTCCATCCAAAAGGTGTGACGTTGACGCCTTACACCGGTGAAACCATGGCGGTGATCAGCGCCCCCGGTGCGGCCGGCGCGAAGGTGGTGGGTTATCCAGGCCTGCGGCTCGATGGCAACGGTTCGGCGGTGATCAACTATCTGCAGCCATATCAGTTGAACGAGGTCGCTATCGACCCGGACGGTATATCCCAGGACGTCGAGCTGAGCGAAACCAGCCAGAAGATCGCCCCCCGGGCGGGTGCCGTGGTAGCGGTGGACTTCGCCACGGTGCACGGCACTGCGTTGCTGTTGAACGTGCGCTTGAAGGACCAGAGTCCGTTGCCGTTCGGTGCCACCGTGGTGGATGACGCAGGTAACCCGGTAGGCACTGTAGGGCAGGGCGGGCAACTGTATGCACGTATCAAGGACGGCACACAAAGCCTGCTGGTCAATTGGGGTAAAGAGAGTGGTCAGACCTGCACGCTGAAAGTGCCGGCCCTTAAAGAGCAGGGTCAGATATTGAAGGGCAACGCGCTGTGCCTGAGTGCTGGGTCATGAGGTACGCGGCGAATGCAGCGGTGCCGTCTTCAGTCAACTATTCGTGCAGAGGTAATTCCATGAAGGTGCTTTATTCCCTGATCGCCGCTCTGCTGTTGTGTGGCCTTGCGCAGTCGGCCCAAGCGATCAATTGTGTCTACATCAATGGTAACAAGGGGTTTGTAGGCACGACCGCATTGCAGATCAGCTCCCTCAGTGTGCCGAGGGATGCGCCAGTAGGCACAGTGCTCTATCAGCAGAACTTCAATCAGAGCGGTGCAGGCGCCGACTTCAAGTGCCTCAGTACTGGCGGGGCGGCAACCTTGAACACTCTTTTGACGCTGAAGAGCACGTTGGCCAATACCGGCTACAGCGCGGGCCCTTACGCCAGCTTCGTCTATCAAACAGGCGTAGCCGGCATTGGTGTCGCCTGGGTTAACGGAACATCCGTGCAAACTGCTGCCGTCAGGGCAGCGATTCCAAATGGCTGCGCATTGTCGGGAAGCGCCGACTGTTTCATATCGGGCCTCAAGATTGCGCCAGCAACCGGGATAGTGCTGATAAAGACCGGACCAGTGGGTACGGGCACCATCAGCGGCAGTTCGCTGGGTACGCTGGAACAGGATTTCTCTGTTCCCAATAGCCCTACCTCTGTCGCCAACAAAGTGGGGCTGACCGGCAGCATCAACATCGTCGCCCTGACCTGCATGACCTCGGACGTTAACGTACCCATGGGCACCAACAAGATTGCGTCGTTCAGCGGGATAGGTTCGGCCAGCACCCCGGTGAACTTCATGATCAGCCTGGCGGGTTGCCCAGGGTTTCCAGGCTATTACGGCAACGCCAGTTCGATCCCGACAAGCTCGCAATCGGCGGTCATCAGTGCGGGCACCCTCGTGCCCAATACCCTCAGCCTGCGGTTGGACCCGGTCGACACACCGATTGATGCCACCCATGGTGTGTTGAGCCTGTCGGCGGGTGCAGACCCGGCGACGGGTGTCGGTCTACAGGTGCTTGATGCTTCAGGCGCGCCTTGGGCGCTGTCCCAGAATCAGTTGCTGAGCCTTCCGCTTGCCGCTGGCACCACGGCGTTGAACATCCCGTTGAGCGCACGTTATTTGCAAACGGCCGCCACGGTGACAGCAGGTTCAGCCAACGCCGTGGCGACTTACACCATTATCTATCAGTAACCACGCCTGGCTCCTCATCCTGGCCAGGGACCGGCCGTTCAACCTCCTGATGGTGGGTGGAGCCAATAAACATATACATCGCCGGCACCATGAACAGCGTCAGCACGGTACCGATCGACAACCCGGCGAAGATCACCAGGCCCATGTCATGCCGTCCCGCAGCCCCGGCACCGGAGGCCCACACCAGCGGCACCACGCCCAGCACCATGGCGGCGGTGGTCATCAGGATCGGCCGCAAACGCACGCCGGCGGCTTCTTCTATGGCCTCACGCTTGCTGTGACCGGCGCGCTGCAACTCGTTGGCAAACTGCACGATCAGGATCCCGTGCTTGGTGATCAACCCCAGCAACGTCACCAGCCCCACCTGGGTGTACACGTTGATCGAGGCAAACCCCATGGTGATAAACGCCAACGCTCCGAAGAGTGCAGGGGGCACCGAGAACAGGATCACCACCGGGTCGCGGAAACTCTCGAACTGAAACGCCAGGGCCAGGTACACGATCAGGATCGAAAACATCAGCAAGCCGAAGAACCCGCCGGATTCCTGCATGAACTGGCGAGATTCGCCGGAGAAGTCCGAGGTGTAACCCGACGGCGCAATATTGGTCAGAATGGTGTTCAGTTTCGCCAGCAGTTCGCCCTGGGCCACGCCGCTGACGCCCGACAGGGTCGCCGAGTTGAGTTGCTGGAAGTGGTTGATGGATTCCGGCTGGGTCGAGGTTTCGATATGCGCCACGGTGCGCGCCTGGATCATGCTGCCGGATGGCGTACGAATGTAATAATCGAGAATCTGGTCCGGGTTGAGGCGATCAACCTGCAACACCTGGGGAATGACTTTGTACGAGCGCCCGGCAGTGGAGAAGTAGTTCACGTAGTTGCCGCCCAGTGCCGCGGACAGCGCCGCACCGACGTCGGCCTGGGTCATGCCCAGTGCGGCGATTTTTTCCCGGTCCACCACCAGCTTGGCTTGTGGCTTGTCGAGTTTCAGGTCCATGTCGGAGAAATAGAACAGCTGTTGTTTCTGGGCCTCGGCCACCACGGCCTGGGCGACTTCGTTGAGGTTTTCCACCGAGTCGGTGGTGGTGATCACGAACTGCACCGGCAAGCCCTGGGCGCCCGGCAGCGACGGCAGCGGGAAGGCCGCAATGGTGGCGCCCGGCACCTGGTTCCATTTCTGCTGGAGTTCCAATATCAGTTGGGCCTGGGAGCGCGAGCGGTCGCCCCAGTTTTTCAGCAGCACACCGCCCAGGCCCTGGTTGAGGATAGGCAACCCGGTCAGCTGGAACATCTGCGCGTATTCCGGCTCTTTGTTGGCGATCTGGAAGGCCTGGTCGGCGATGCGCTCCATCTGCTGCGGCGAGGCGGTGGGCGGGCCCTTGATCTGCATGAACACCAGCCCCTGGTCCTCGGTGGGCGACAGTTCGCTTTTGGCGGTCATGCCGCTGGCGGCCACCAGCAGGAACAGCACAAAACCAAACGTCACCAGCACCGGCCATACGCTCAGGCCGCCCGAGAGTACGCGGTGGTAACGGCCCCGCAACCAGTCAAAGTACTGATCGAGCTTGCGGGCGAAACGACCTTCTTCCTGCCCGGTCTTGAACAGCCGGGACGTCATCATCGGCGAAAGCGTCAACGCCACCACGGCCGACACAGTCACGGCACCCGCCAGCGAGAAACAGAACTCCTTGAACAGCGCACCGGTAAGGCCGCTGCGCAGCCCGATGGGCACGTAGGCGGCGATCAGCACCACGGTCATCGCGATGATCGGCCCACCCAGTTCCCGCGCGGCAACCAGCGCAGCCTCCAGCACGCCTTTGCCTTCTTCCTTGATATGCCGGTCGACGTTTTCCACCACGATAATCGCGTCGTCCACCACCAGGCCGATCGCCAATACCAGGGCAAGCAGGGTCAGCAGGTTTATCGAGTACCCCAGCAGGTACATGATGAAGAAGGTCCCGACCAGCGACAGCGGGATCGCCACCAGCGGCACGATCACCGCGCGGAACGAGCCGAGGAACAGGTAGATCACCACCGACACAATGATCATCGCCTCGACCAGGGTCTTCACCACCTCATAGATCGAGGTGTTGATGAACTCCGTGGAGTCATACACGATCTCGCCGCGTACCCCGGTGGGCAACTGGGATTGCAGCTCGGGGAAGGCCTCGCGCACGCTGTCGGCCACCGTCAGGATATTTGCAGTCGGCGCCGTCTTGATGCCGATGAACACCGAGCGCTTGCCGGAAAACGCCACGCTGCTGTCGTAGCTTTCGGCGCCGAGGGTGACGGTGGCCACGTCCTCCAGGTACACCAGTGCATCGCCTTTCTGCTTGACCACCAGCCGCTTGAATTCATCCACCGTGTGCAAGTCGGTCCCGGCCGTCAGGTCGACCGTCACCGTTTGCCCGCGGGTGGAACCGACGGCAGACAGGTAGTTGTTGTTGGCCAGGGCGGTGGATACGTCCTGGGCGGTCACGTTATGCGCCGCCAGTTTGTTCGGGTCCATCCAGGCACGCAGGGCGAACTGGCGCCCGCCGAGGATTTCGGCGGTTTGCACGCCCTGGATCGAGTCCAGCTTGGGCTTGACCACTCGCACCAGGTAATCGGTGATGTTGTTGGTGGGCAAGGTGTCGCTGTAGAAACCCAGGTACATGGCGTCGGTGGTCTGCCCGACCGCCACCGTCAGCACCGGCTCCTGGGACTGCGCCGGCAGTTGGTTCTTGACCGAGTTGACCTGGGTGTTGATCTCGGTGAGGGCCTTGCTCGCGTCGTAATTCAGCCGCAGCGTGGCGGTAATCGTCGAGACACCGGTGATGCTGGTTGAAGACAGGTAGTCAATGCCCTGGGCCTGGGCGATGGCCGATTCAAGCGGCTGGGTGATAAAGCCGGCAACGGTGGAGGCGTCCGCGCCGTAGTAGGCGGTGGTGATGGTGACCACGGTATTTTCGGTGCGTGGCCATTGGTTCACCGGCAATTCGAAGATCGAGCGCAGCCCCAGGATCAGGATGAACAGCGAGACGACAATCGCCCAGACCGGCCGCTGAATAAAGGTATCGGTAAGCTTCATGGGACACCTTTAGTGTTCTTGGGGAGTCGGCGCAGGATCGTTCAGCGGCGCGGCGCTGTTATCGACCTTCACCGGCGAGCCATTCTTGAGCTTCATCTGGCCGCTGGTGATCAGCAGGTCGCCTTCCTTCACGCCCGACAGGATCGCCACCTGATCGCCCCGGGTCGGTCCGGTCTTGATAAAGGTCTGTTGCGCGGTGAGGACTTCCTCCCCCTTGTCGTTTTTGCTCGATGTGGCAATGAATACCGTGGTGCCGTAAGGGTTGTAGGTCACCGATGTCTGCGGGACGGTGAGGTAGCGCTGCGTCGCACCGGAGTTGACCACGGCGCGGGCAAACATCCCGGGCACCAGGTTCTGTTTGGGGTTGTCGACGGTGGCTTCCACGGTGACATTGCGCGTGGTGGCGTCGAACTGGGTGTCGATGGTGCTGATCTTGCCGGTGAAGGTTTGATTGGACAGGCCGTCGGCCGTTACCGAAACCCCTTGGCCGATGGCGATGGCCTCCATTTGAGTCTGGGGCACCGTGAAGTCGATGTAGATCGGATCGAAGGTTTGCAGCGTGGCGATCTTGTCGCCGGGGTTGAGGTATTGGCCAGGGTTGACGCTGGTGATGCCGATGCGCCCGGCAAACGGTGCGCGGATGGTTTTTTTCGCCACCAGCGCGCGCTGTTGTTCGGCGGCGGCGAGCTTGGCTTTGAGGTCGGCGGTGTCAGTGTCCACTTGTGCCTGGGAGATGGCGTTAACCGCCAGTTGCGCTTTGTCACGCTTGAGGACGATCACCGCCAGGTCGGCCGTGGCCTCAAGGGAATGCAGTTGCGCGATGTCCGAGTCGGCATTCAGTTGGACGAGCAGCGCCTGGGCCGCCACTTCTTGCCCGGGCGTGAAGCCGATGGTGCGCACGATGCCGCCCACTTCAGTGGTCACATCCACCCCCCTGACCGCTTTCATTGAGCCCACGGCGCTGACATTCGGTTGCCAATCACTGAACGGCACCTTCATGGCCGTGACCACGGAGGCGGGCAGGGGCATTTTCGACTGGGCGATCAGCGCCGAAATCTGCACGAACTTCACCCCGGCAATGATCGCCACAATCACCAGCACCACCACGATCATGATGATCATCGGCCGCCACAGTCGGCGCTTGCGCGGTGCGCCGGGCTCGGTGGGCAGGGGAGAGGCGGTTATGACGTCAGCCATGGATGTTCTCGCTGTTTCAAGAGTTCAGTTCAGTTGAACCGTGCCGAATCGGCAGGCGCTGCCTCGTTCCTGGCCGGCATGATCTCGTTCCACGAAGGCAGGCCGAACCGATCAGGCCGGCCCTTGGTGGCAGGGTCCACATCGGTACGGTTCCACCATCCGCCACCCAATGCCTGGAAGAGCGCGGTGGTGTCGCTGTAGCGGGAGGCCTGCGCCCTGACCCGGGCCAGCACGGTGTTCTGGTAGGTTTGCTGGGCCGTGAGCAGGTTGATGTACGCCACGGCACCGAGCTTGAACTGCGCCTGCACCAGGTCCAGGTTGGCTTGGGCAGAGCGCTCGGCCACCACCTGCTGGTTGAGCGCATCGGCATCCGCCTCCAGCGCCCGCAGTGCGTTGGCCACGTCCTGGAACGCGCCGATCACCGTGCCACGGTAGCGGGCTGCCGACTCGTCATAGGCGGCCACGGCAGCGCGTTTGCGATGTTCGAGTGCGCCGGCATCAAAGATCGGTTGGGTGATCGACCCGGCTAGGCTCCAGACCCCACTGCCCGCCGAAAACAATTTGGTCCCGCTGGCCACCGTGGAGCCCACCGACCCGGTAATGCTGAACTGGGGCAACTGATTGGCGACGGCCACGCCGATATTGGCACTGGCCTGATGCAGTTGCGCCTGCGCGGAACGCACATCGGGCCGCTGGCCAACGATGGCCGAAGGCAGGCTGAGCGGCAGTTCTTCGGGCAGGTGCAGGGAGGCGAGGTTGAAGCGCTCGTCCCGGTCCTGGTTGGGAAACCGGCCGAGGTAGGCCATCAACTGGTTGCGGGTCTGGGCGAACTGCTTTTGCAGGGGCGGCAAGGTGGCACGGGTTTGCGCCAGCGCGGTCTGCTGTGTGAGCACGTCGGAGTCGCCGATCGCACCCAGCCGGCGCTGCGCCTGCAGGACGTCGAGCTGATCACTCTGTAGCCGAATGATGGTTTCGGTGGCGGCGATCTGGTCGCGTATAGAGGCGAGGCTGACTGCGGTGTTCACCACATTGGAGGTCAAGGTGAGGTAGGTCGCCTCCAACTGGAAGCGTTCGTACTCGGCCTGGGCCGAGGTGGATTCAATTTGCCGGCGCGTGCCGCCGAATACATCCGGGGCGTAGGACACGCTCAGCGACGCCGAACTCACCGTGAGAATCGGCGACTCCGGCAGGCCCGAGGTGACGCCCGATACTTTCTCGCGGGCCTTCTGCACGTTGGCGCTCACCGAGGGAAACAGCGACGCCTGGTCGGCATAGACCAGCTCGTTGGCCTGGCGCAATGCCGCCTGCGCGGCGGTGACATCCGGGTTGGCGCGCAAGGCTTCCTCCACCAGCGCGTTCAGTTCCGGTGAGCGGAACAGCGTCCACCATTGCCCGGGAATATCCATCCCGGCGATCAACCGCTGCGCCGCACCGCCGGTGTCGATATCGGCCTTGGTGGTGGAGGTGAGTTTTTCTCGTGAATAATCGGCGTTCGCCGGCACCTCAGGGCGCGCGAAATCGGGCCCGACGGTGCATCCGGCGAGGGCGATGCACAGCAGGCTCAAGGGAGCCAGAAGGTGGGGTGGTCGAAAAAGGGCGCGGCTGTGCGCCACTGGTTGCGGTGCCGATGCAAGCTGCCGAGGCTGCTCTTTCATATTTACTCTGATTAATCAGTTGGTTAACTGCTTTATTTGTTGAGCAATGAGTGCGCGGGCATCGGGCCATACGGCTGAAAAAATGGCGCGAGAGTCGCCGAATTCAAATCAGTGTAGGTGGTGCAGGCGGGTACGCAATGTCCGTGCGCGCCGACCACCCACAAAAATGCATTTAACGCATTAATATCGAATTAGGTTATGCGTTATAAGTATTTTACATGCGGCCGTCAGCCCCTCATCGTAGCCCTCCCTACGAACACTGCCGAGACCGCACGCGCGGATCGACTTTCAATGCTTGAGAAGGCATCTGGAGACGAACGTGCGTTACCTGACAAAACTGGCGGCCGGGTTGGCCGCCACGCTGCTGTGCCTGACCGCGAACGCGCAAACGCTGGTGGTCGGAGACCAAAGCTACAACGCCCAGGCCGTGATGGAAGCGGCGGGGGTGCTGGATGATCTGCCCTATACCCTTGAATGGAAGCAATTCACCGCCGGGTCTCCCGTGGCGGAAGCCCTCAATACCAACAGCCTCGACATCGGCCTGCTCGGCGATGCGCCCGTGCTGTTCCTCGGTGCACTCGGCGCACCGATCAAGGTGATTGCCATCAGCCGGCAAAACCTCGAGGGCGTGGCCATTCTGGTGAAAAAGGATTCCTCGATCCACAGCCTTGCGGACCTCAAAGGCAAGCGCGCCGCCATCTGGAAAGGCTCCTGGAGCCAGCAACTGCTGCTGACCGCACTGGATAAGGCGGGCGTGCCGAAAGAGGCCCTGGAGTTGCGCTACCTCAGTGCACTGGATGCTTCCCACGCACTGGAAGGCGGTTCGGTCGACGTCATCGCCACCTGGGAACCCTACGTCACCCAACAGGAACGCCAGGGCGCACGGGTATTGGCGACCGCAGACGGGCTGATCCCGGCCCAGAGTTTCGTCGCCGCCAGCACCAGGGCCGTCGATAACAAGCGTGCGCAAATCAGCGATTTTCTCCAACGCCTGAAGAAAGCCCGTGACTGGACGCGCCAAAGCCCGGCCAACGCCGATGCGTATGCAGATGCCTGGGCCAAGCGCACCCGCGCAGATGCCGACATTGCCCGCGCCTGGTTTGCCCGGGCACGCACGACGGTCGAACCGGTGACAGCCCAGTCGCCTGTAGAAGCACAAAAGACCGTGGACTTTTTCGCAAGCCAGGGACTGGTCAAGTCTTACCCGGCAGCCAAGCTGTTCGACGACTCCTTCGCGGCGTCCTTGCAGCCAGCCGTCGCCAGAACCCAGCCCTGAACGCTTCCAGGAATACGTTGGACATGACCAAAAGACAGCTCAAACTAGGCGCCCTGACCATGGGCTGCGGCGGGCCCGGCCGCCACAATCTGTGGCTCGACCCGCAATTGCCGGCCGATGCCAGCGTCAACGTCGACTGGTACGTCGACATTGCACGCCAGGCCGAGGCGGCATTGTTCGACTTGATGTTCATCGTCGACAGCCAATTCATCACACCGGGTTCGCCATCCCACTACCTGAACCGGCTGGAGCCGCTGACGCTGTTATCGGCACTTGCCGTAAGCACCCGGCACCTGGGCCTGGTCGGTACGCTGACGACCTCTTACAACTCGCCCTATAACGTCGCGCGGCGCCTGGCCTCACTCGACCTGATCAGCAAAGGCCGCGCCGGCTGGAACGTGGTCACCAGCGGCGACGCCGGTACCGCCGGCAACTACAGCCGCGACGAACATTATGACTACGACACCCGCTATGGCCGGGCGGCCGAACACGTCCAGGTCGTGCAGGGCCTGTGGAACTCCTATGAGGAAGAGGCCTTCGTGCGTGACCGCGCCACCGGCCGGTTTCTCGACCCCGCCAAACTCCACAGCCTGAATCACAAGGGCGAGCACTTTTCCGTGGTCGGGCCGCTGAATATCCAGCGCTCACTCCAGGGCCAACCGGTGATCTTCCAGGCTGGCGATTCGGAACAAGGCCGCGACCTCGGCGCGGCCACGGCCGATGTGATCTTTACCCATGCGGCCAGCATCGAGCAGGGCCAGGCTTTTTATCGGGATATCAAGGGCAGGGCGCTGCAACATGGCCGTGACCCGGAGCAATTGCTGGTGATGCCCGGCGCCGAGATTTATGTAGGCGATACCGATGAACAGGCGCGTGAAATCGAGCGGCACTACCATCAGGCCGACCACAGTTTTGAGCTGGCGCTGAAGGAGTTCGGACGCAATTTCGGCTGGCATGATTTCAGCCAGTACGACCTTGATGCGCCGTTCCCGCAGGAGAGCCTGGAGGCGGCACGCAGCAGCTTTTTTACCGCGGCCAAACGCATTGCCGATCAGGCACGGGAGAAAGGTTTTACATTGCGCCAGGCGGTGGAGTTTGGACGGCAACTGCGCCCGGGGGCGTTTGTCGGATCGGCGGATACCGTCGCTCGGAAAATGGCTGACTGGCTTGAAGCCCGCGCGGTGGATGGTTTCAATATCTACATCGGCCATCCGGAGCAGTTCAAGCGCTTCACGCACGAGGTCATCCCGTTGTTGCAGGAGCGCGGCGTGTATCGCACGGCTTATGAAGGTACGACCTTGCGGGAAAGCCTGGGATTGAAGATTCCACGGTTTGCGCGCAACGGCGGCGGTTGACTCAAAAAAACTGTCCAGATGAATAAATTGGTGGGCCGGGGATTTTTTTAGACATACTGAGGGCTCAAGCCACTCATTTGTCCCGAGACTTTCCTGATGCCATCCCATCCTGCACAAGGGCCTTTCAATCAGGACGACCGGTATCGACTGCTCGTCGACGCAGTGGTCGACTATGCCATCTATATGCTTGATACGAACGGCTTGATTCGCAGTTGGAACTCCGGGGCGAGAAAGATCAAGCAGTACGAACAGAGTGAAGTGCTGGGCAGGCATTTTTCGCTGTTCTACACCCCGGAAGACCTGGCCTCGGACTTGCCGGGCCGGGCACTCAAGAGCGCCGAGCAGTCAGGGCGCTTCGAGGGCGAAGGTTGGCGCATCCGCAAGGATGGGACTCGTCTCTGGGCACTGGTGATCATCGACCCGATACGCGCCGACGACGGCACGTTGATTGGCTTCGCCAAGGTCACACGGGACCTGACCGAGCGTAAGGCCGCGGAGCAGGCGCTGCGCCAGAGCGAGCAGCAATTCAGCCTGCTGGTGCAAGGCGTCACCGACTACGCGCTGTATATGCTGGACCCCAACGGCGTGATCACCACCTGGAACGCCGGCGCCCAGCGCATCAAGGGTTATCAGCCGGCAGAAGTCATCGGCAGGCATTACTCCATGTTCTTCCAGCGTGAGGACGTAGACCACAACGTCCCGCAGCGCGCCCTTGAAACGGTGCTCAGGGAAGGTCGTTACGAAGGGCAGGGCTGGCGCCTGCGCAAGGACGGTACGGGATTCCTCGCCCATGTGGTTATCGACCCGATCAAGAATGAACTGGGTGAGCTGGTGGGGTTTGCGAAGATCACCCGGGACGTTACCGAAAGCGTGCAGGCTCAACAGGAGATCAAGGAAACCCGAGAGGCGTTATTCCAATCCCAGAAAATGGAGTCCCTGGGCCAGCTCACCGGCGGCATCGCCCATGACTTCAACAACCTCCTGATGGTGATTCTGGGGAGTCTTGAACTCGCCAAGAAGCGTGTCCCGCAGGACTCGAGAACCTGCGCCTTACTGAATAATGCCATCGCGGGCGCCCAGCGGGGCGCAACGCTGACTCAGCGCATGCTGGCCTTTGCCCGTCGCCAGGAGCTTGATCCTCAGCCTGTGGATGTGGGCGATCTGATCCGCAACATGTCAGACCTGCTGTCCCGCATGTTGGGCGCAGGCATCAACGTCGACACACAGTTCCCCTTGATCCTGCGGCCGGTATTGGTCGACATGAGCCAACTGGAAATGGCCGTCATGAACCTGGTGATCAACGCCCGGGACGCAATGGAAGGTCGGGGCAGGATCCTGATTTCAGCGCGGGAGGATGCGTTTCCCGGCGGGACGAATGACTCGCAAAGGCTGATTTGCATCTCTGTCATCGACACCGGCCCCGGGATGAATGACGCGACCTTGCAACGGGCCATGGAGCCGTTCTTCACCACCAAGGGAGCGGGAAAAGGCACCGGGCTTGGGCTTTCGATGGTGCATGGCCTGGCGGCACAGTCACAGGGCCACTTTGTGCTGAAGAGCCGGGTAGGAGAGGGCACAACCGCAGAGCTCTGGTTACCGGTGGCGGTGACCGACACCACACAGTCTGCGGCGCTGGCATCAACTGCAGATACACCCGATGCAGCCCATCAGCAATGCCTCGAGATTCTGCTGGTAGATGACGACCCGCTGGTGCTGATCAGCACCGGGGCGATGCTTGAAGACCTGGGCCATCATGTTGTGTCGGCAGGAGACGGGCATGCTGCGTTGGCGTTCCTGGCGCAAGGCGCGTGCTTTGACCTGGTCGTGACAGACATGGCAATGCCGGACATGACCGGGATCGAGCTTGCCGGCAACATCGAGTCGTTGTATCCCAACCTTCCCATCATTCTTTCCTCAGGCTTTGCGGAAATCTCCCTGGACCTCAAGACCACATTGACGCGCTTACCCAAGCCATTTGATCAATCTGCACTGGCCAGGGTGATCGCCGAAACCATGCGCAGCCGGACCGACAAGCCGTGTTGAGCCAGGCGGCTGGCCGTCCGTTGTTTGTTTCCATGGATGGCCCCAAGGGTACTGGCAAAACCACATTGCTGGAGGCCGTAACAAAAGCGCTTAGGGCTGACAACAGAATGGTGATCCGGCTTTGCGAGAGAAAAAGCGATCCCTTCAGAAGTGAAACAATGACCCTCGTTAACAGACTCGCCAGGCATCCCGGCCTGGATCTGGAGTGGGAGGTTTGTGAACGCTTCGCTGATAGCCGCGCGTGGATTTCCCGGCACGTGCTGGCTAGACAGCCACCAGGCAGCATCGTCCTGATCGACCGCTGGTACCCGTCTGATGCCGCGTTTCGCCGGGAAGTCCCGCTGGCAGAAATCCTGCAGTTGAACATTGATCGAAACGTGCAAGTGCCGGACCTGCATATCGGGGTCGTCACTGACCCTGATATTTCATGGGCACGGGCCGCGGCACGCCGGCGTGGGCTGAGCAGTACCGTGATCCACACGCTGGCAGAACATGTCGCCTGTACCCAGGCGTTCGAGCGAGCGGTTGCGGATCACGGCTGGGTGTTATGCCGGAATGAAGGAACCATTGAGGGCGCAACACGGCAGGTGGTTGCCGAAATTTATAACGTCCTTGAGTCCTCACAGCGTGATTGACCCCACCTGCACTTGACAGCCTTACGCGGTTCACCGCGATCAGCTTTTGCGCTTCGCGCACCATGCGCCCGCAGCCAGTCATGCTCAACACGTCAATAACCCTCCAGCCGAAGCTGCGCTGCATGGTCAGGCGCAAGAGTAACGCTCACGCCCGTCAGCCGTGACTCACCTTTTAACTTTATACGTTTCTCTTCCGGCACTTTTATTGTTCGTGCCTATATTTTCGGACCACTCCTAAATACGCCCATCTTGCAGGCCTACATAATCGTTACTCGTTCGGCAGCCACAGCTTTTATAGCGCGAGGCTTGTTAGTTCGACCACTGGGCTAACCGTTTGCAACGGCTGGATCGCTGTTTGGCGAACCGTGGCAAGAGAGACGTTTGGCAACGAGGCGTAATAAAAAAATTAGCCCTTCTGGCTTTTTCCAACTGATGTTTTAGATTCTTAAAAGGCAACTTATGAACCGCACCTTACTTGCTTTCGCAGCGCTTACCTCCACGCTCGCCATGTCGGTCGCACAGGCTAACGATGGCACCATCAACTTCACGGGCGAACTGACTGCTCAAACCTGTACCTCGACCATTAACGGCACTGCCAACGCAGCGACCGTTGCCTTGCCTCGACTCAGCATTGCTTCGCTGGCGACTGCCGGTGCTACTGCAGGCGCTACCAACTTCACGATCGAACTGAGTCGTTGCCAGGGCACGATCGCCACGGCCGCTGCATTCTTTGAAGCTGGCGCAGGCGTTGACTCGGTGACGCGTAACGTTAAAAACGCCACCGGTACCGCCACCAACGTGCAATTCCAGTTGCTCGACTCGGCAGGTCGCGTAATCCGCGCCGGCGATAGCACCCAACTCGCCAACACCGCGCGCACGCCGGTTACCGGCGCCGCCGCTGTACTGCCTTACGCCGTTCAATACGTAGCCAGCGGTGCTTCCACCGCCGGCACGGTCGTAGGCTCGGTGACCTACTCGATCAACTATCAGTAAATGCTGAACTGTCGGCGCACGCTGAAACGAGTCAGGTGCGCTGGCAGGATCGGGAGAAAATGTATGCACGGTCAAAAAGCCTGGTGTCGCTATGCAGTCCTGATGGTGGCCTTGTTCGGGTGTTCCCAGGCGATGTCTTCTGTGGTTATCACCGGGACGAGAGTGGTATACCCGGCGGATAAAAAGGAAGTCACGGTAAAGATCAACAACGAAGGCAGCAACCCGGTATTGGTTCAATCCTGGGTTGATCAAGGCGACCCTGCCTCGACACCCAGTAATTCTTCTGCGCCGTTCGTGATTTCGCCACCTGTTTCGCGGGTCGATCCTGGCAAGGGGCAGAGCTTGCGCCTGATGTTTACCGGCGCGCCATTGTCCGGTGACAAAGAGTCAGTGTTCTGGCTCAACGTGTTGGAGATTCCCGCCAAAGTAACAACTCACGAAGACCAGAATGTTTTGCAAATGGCGTTTCGCTCGCGAATTAAAGTTTTTTATCGTCCCGCCAAGTTGCCGGGTACGCCTGCAGCCGCTGTGGATGCCGTGCAGTTTAAAGTTATCGCGCAGTCGAGCGGAACTTACGCCCTGCAAGCATTTAACCCCACTGCGTTTCATGTATCACAAAGTGATTTGAAACTGATTACCGGCAGTCAGACCGTTTTCAGTGAGCCTGGAATGATTGCACCCGGGGAGACGCAGCTCTTTGCGTTGCCTGATCTGAAATCAATGCCCGCTGCCGGGGCGGAAGTTGAATACAGCGCCATCAATGATTACGGCGCGTTGGTCCCGGTTCGAAAGCCTGTCACGCCCTAGCTATACCAGGCCTCAGTTACTTCCCCCTTCTGCTGTTCAGGTAATTTATGAACCCGCTTTTTGATCTGCGCATTTGCCGCAGGGATTTTCCCTGCGCTGACGCCCGCCTTTCCAAAGTTTGGGGGGGGCGAATTACCCTGATCTGTAGCGCATTATTGATGCCCCAGGCGATGGCTGAGGAGGTGCAGTTCAACGATGCCTTTCTACCGGTCGGTTCAAGCGGGATTGACCTGGAGTTATACCAGAGCGGTAATCCGGTCATGTCTGGTGAGTACCGAGCCGATATCCTGGTGAACTCGAGCCTCAGCGGCCGGGAGGATATTCGCATCGTTTCCGACAAGCAGGGCAAGAAGCCCAGAGTGTGTGTGAACACGCGTTTGCTGGAACTGATTGGCGTAAACGTCGAGACGCTGTCTTCAACGGCGCTCGCCGTGCTGGCGGCGCAGGGGCAGTGCCCCGTCATCAATGAAGTGATTGACGGCGCTACGGCGTTTTTCTCCACTGACACCCAGCAGCTGGACTTCAGTATTCCGCAGGTCGCCATGCGGCGTAACGCGCGTGGGTATGTCAGCCCGGAGCTGTGGGATCGTGGTGTCGGTTCGGCGATGCTTGGCTACGACTTCAACGCCAACCGGAACAAAACCCAGTCCGGGCAGTACGATTCGGCTTACATGGGGCTGAATGCCGGGCTAAACGTGGGTGATTGGCGCCTTCGGCACAACGGATCGTTCAGATGGCAAACCCTGGACGGTGGCAAATACCAACAGATCAATACCTTCGCCCAGCGCGACCTGACCGGTTTGAAAAGCCAGCTGACGGTGGGCGAGTCCAATACCAGCGGTGAAATCTTCGACACCCTGGCTTATCGCGGCGTCGAGGTGGCCAGTGACGACCGAATGTTGCCCGATGCACTGCGCGGCTACGCGCCGGTGGTGCGTGGCATCGCGCGCACAAACGCACGGGTATCCATCAGCCAGGGCGGCAATTTGCTGCTGCAAACCACCGTGTCGCCGGGCGCCTTTGCCATCGAGGATTTGTATGCCACGGGGTATGGCGGCGACCTGCAAGTAACGGTGCTTGAGGCCGATGGCAGCGAGCAATGGTTTATTGTGCCGTACGCCTCGGTCAATCAGTTGCTACGCCCAGGCACTACGCGTTTCAGCCTGACGGTGGGCGAAACCCGCAGTAATTACGTCAATGAACAGGCCAGGCTCGCGCAAGGCACTTACCAGCGCGGCCTGGCTAACTCACTGACTGGTTTCACTGGCGCTCAGGTGAGTGAAGGCTACACGGCCCTGCTCGGCGGTGTTGCGTTCGGCACGCCAATCGGAGCGATGGCGGTTGACGTGACCCAGGCCCGCACAGAGCTGGCGGCGGGTGCCGAACAAGGGCAAAGCATGCGCCTGTCCTACAGCAAAAATATCCAAAGTACCGGCAGCAACTTCTCGCTGGCGGCCTATCGATTCTCCACCAGTGGTTACCTGGACTTTAACAACGCGATGCTTTTTCGGGATGCCGACAAGACCGGCATCGACACGACCACCTTTGGCCGTCCGCGCAATCGTCTCACGTTGTCCGTCGACCAGAGCCTCGACGGCTGGGGTCATTTGTCCCTGAGTGGCTTTACCCAGAACTACTGGAACCAGCCGGGGCGAGACGTGCAATACCAGATGGGTTACAGCAAGCACTTCGGGTACGTCAATTATGGCGTAAACCTCAGCCGCAGCCGCGCCGGTTTCGGTGATATGGAAAACACCCTGTTGTTCACGGTGAGCATGCCGCTGGAGTTTGGCTCGTCTGCCAACGTGCCGCAGCTATCCGCTCGGATGGGACGTGACAGCCAGGGTCACTACAACCAACAGGCAACCGTGAGTGGCAGTGCCGGCGAAGACCGTGAGTACGGTTATAGCCTGACCGCAGGCCGCGAAGGCATGAGCCGCTCCACCAGCACCTCGGTTAACGGCCAATACCAAGGTTCGAAAATGCGCGTCAACGGTAGCCTCAGCCAGGGTGATGGCTACAGCAGTGCCTCGGTGGGCGGCGGCGGCGCCATTGTCGCTCACCCCAACGGGGTGACCTTGACGCCCTTCAGCGGTGAAACCATGGCGGTAATCAACGCGCCCGGTGCGGCCGGTGCAAAGGTGGTGGGGTATCCAGGGTTGCGGCTCGATGGCAAAGGTACGGCGGTCGTCAGTTATTTACAGCCTTATCAACGTAATGAAATCGCGATCGACCCTGAGGGCATTGACGAAGGAGTGGAGTTGAGCGAGACCAGCCAACAGATAGCGCCACGTGCCGGTGCCGTCGTGTCGGTGGATTTCGCTACGGTCAGGGGCGATGCGCTGTTGTTGAGCGTGCGACTGAAGGACCAGAGTCCTTTGCCGTTTGGCGCCAAAGTGATCGATGACGCCGGCAATTCCGCAGGAACCGTGGGGCAGGGTGGGCAGTTGTATGCGCGGGTCAAGGAAGGCACTCAACGCCTGCACGTCAGTTGGGGCGGGCAGGACGATCAGGCTTGCACGCTGAAAGTGCCCGAGGTTAAAGCGCAGGGCCAGTTGTTCAAGGCCAATGCGATGTGCCTGGACGACACGCGACTGACCGAGGTCGATGAGAGCAGCACTCACAAGAGTGCCGGGCGATGAAGTCTGCGGATAAAAAACCGATCAACTTTCTGTTTAGCGTTATCACTGAGGCAAGGTTATGAACATGGCAACTCCATCTGGTGTGTTAGCTGCGGGGTTGCTCCTGTGGGGCTGTAGCCAAACCGCCAGCGCGGCGACAAGCTGCGGGTATGCGACTGCAGTGCGCCCGTTCAACGGCACGATGGCGCTTAACATTGGTAGCTTGTCCGTCCCCAGAGACGCTGCCATCGGTACACGGCTTTATATACAAGAGTTTCACCAAGCGGGCGAAGGGGTCACCTTTTCTTGTACGACTGACCGTACGTCACCGGTGACCACCTACAACGTATTCAGCGTTAATGGTTTGGGCAGTAAAGTTGATTTCAACACTGGAGGCTACGCAGGTAAGGTCTACGCAACTTCAGTGCCCGGTATCGGCGTTTCCTGGTGGTCCGGACAAACTGTCCCCGGAGCGGCGGGGGCAGGTAACAATACATTGCAGATTGTTCCAAGTGGTTGTACGGGGACCGGCAACAGCTGCAAGACCTTACCATTGAAGTTGGGCCCTTTAGCTGCACTGGTCTTGATCAAGACAGGTCCCGTAGGCACCGGTACTATCCGCGCAAGTGATTTCGGCAGGCTGGTGTATTCCACTGTGGTTGAAACCAGTACGGCGTTCTCGATTTCTGAAGTCGGCGTTACTGGCAGCATCAATGTGGTCGCCATGACCTGTAACACACCCAACGTCAACGTACCAATGGGTAGCTATAAAACGTCTGAGTTCAAAGGCGTAGGCTCAGGCACACAGCAGGTGAACTTTAAAATTGACGTCACCAATTGCCCGGGGTTTCCCGGCTATTACGGTAACCCCAGTGCGGGTGCAATACCGGCAGCTTCGCAATCGGCAGTGACCAATATCGGGACGCGGGTTCCCAACACCGTGAGCTTCCGGGTAGACCCGGTGTACACGGCGATTGATGCTGCCAACGGTGTCTTGAGTTTGACGCCCGTTACAGGCGTGGCGACGGGCGTTGGTGTCCAGCTATTCAGCGGCGTATCCGGAGCAGTGCAGCCACTGTCACAGAACCGCGTCCTCAATATTTCACCTGCTGCGGGCACAACCGGGTTCTCGGTCAACCTCTCCGCTCGTTATTTGCAAACCGCCAACACCGTGACGGCCGGTAGCGCAAATGCCGTGGCGAACTACACGCTTATTTATCAGTAGCGAGGTAAGCATTGCCTATTGCTGACGTATGCCCCATCACGACAGGCCGACTCCTAGGCAATAGTCACGGTGACAGCACCTAAAACAGCCAGGGGCGTTTGCTTTTAGTCCCAGTCCTATGTCGGCCGTTTTCTGCGTTCATTAAGGTAGCGCAGTGTCTAACTCCTGGAAAAATGTCGTGAATTCAATCGTTGCCTGCGGGCCCTGTGAACTTGAGCGCCTGCACGTCATAGTGGTGGAGTCTGATATTCCACGGGCAGCGCGTTTATTATCAATATTGCGTTCTTTGGGCATCCATCATCTGAGTGTCGTGTCAGGGCTTCAGGATCTCAGCCTGCAGCTAAGCCAAACGCAGGTGGATGTGTTGGTGACCGAGATTCGTGCGACCAGCAACGATGGGCTGATGTTACCCAGCGCGTTAAAGCAGCACTATGGCTCAGCGTGCAGTTTGCAGGCCCCGCGCATTCTCTGGTTGGCAGACGCCGAACCGTTACTGCCGTTCACCGCGTTGGCGGAACATCACGCGGGTGCAACGTCTGTTCGGGGGCAGGGTATATCCATCAAGGCGCTCGATGCTCACGCTCAGCTGGCATGCGCCGCCGGTTTCGTCGCAACAACCCTGTATTCCTTCAGTGCCAAGGCGATGAGTGATGCGCTGCACGGGCTTTTTGCGATGCCGAAGATAGCTCATCGGCCATTACCCGCCAGAAATGATGTACCGAGTGAAGACGACGTGATTATTGCGCTCGCTACGGGGGAAGGGCTGCGCGTGGTATTCCAGCCGCAGCATGATTTGCGCACGGGAGAGATCGTGGCTGCTGAGGCGCTGGTACGCTGGCGCCACCCTGAGCATGGGGATATTTCACCTGTGGTACTGATCCCTTTGGTGAACAAACTGGGCTTGCATTTGCTGTTGTTCAGTTTTGTAAAGGCTAGGGTGCTTGAGGTGTTGTGTTCCTTGCAAAGCATGCGCCTGGAGATCCCGATCTCAGTCAATGCTTCGGTCGATACCCTTTGCACCACGGGGTTTTCAGCACGCCTGGCCGATCGGATGATGCGCGCGGGCTTGCCCAATCACTTGCTGAAGATTGAACTCACCGAGGACATCCCGGTGATGGACGAACTATGCCTGTCGGCGGCGATTAACGCGCTCAAGGTTCGAGGCTTCGGGGTGTCACTTGACGATTTTGGTTCCGGCTCGGCGACGCTCCGCCAAATTGCCAGCATGCCATTCGATGAAGTAAAGATAGACGGCGCGCTGATCCGCGACCTGGACAACAAGTCCACGGCACGTCGTGTGATAGCGACCACGCTAGCATTGGCGCGACGCTTGAACATGACGGTGGTTGCCGAAGGTATCGAAACAGACTCATGCCGAATATTGTTGCGCAGGCTTGGGTGCACGAACGGGCAAGGTTTCGTACTTTCCAGACCAATGGAGGTGCAAGATTTCTTGAGCAGGTTGACGATGGAGAAACACGCGAGCGCACGACTGCTACCTTTGAGCCCTGCACCCGGCGCGCAGAGAAATACCTGATGCACCCGCTTTGGCCACTTTTGATCCGGACCTCGCGAAAACCCGTACGCGCGGCCTAAAAACTGACTAATCTGCTTCCAGTCACACCCGGCAGTCATGCTGTCTCGCGAGCTTGGTATACCCAAATTATGAAACGCCTTCGCATTGCCCTCCTGGACGACCACGCGATTATCCGCCATGGTCTTTCTGCCCACCTCAGTGAAGAGCCACTGTTTGAATTGGTCGGCAACTACGGCTCTACTCGCGAGCTGATGGCTGGAATGCCTAATGCCCCGGCGGACCTCTTGCTGCTTGATTATGGCTTGGGTCCGGATGAGCTGGACGGGGTGTCATTGATTCGAGCGGTCCGTACAAAATTCCCTGACTGCCGTATTTTGGTTTTGTCCGCACACCATGATCCCTCCACCGTTGCGCTTGCATTGCGGGTGGGCGCGCGCGGTTTTGTCGGCAAGGGTGAGGATCTGTCGGCTCTCGTTCGCGCCATTCACGCCGTTGCATCCGGCACGGTCTATTTAAACGCCGAGATGTCGTACAGCGTTGCCGAAGCGACCACGCAAAGCAGTGTCCAACCCACCGATGAGTCGTTTGATGCGTTACAAGCGGCCTCGCTGTCTGCGCGGGAGCAGGAGGTTATTCGCTGTTACCTGGCGGGGATGACGGTCTCGGAAATTGCGGAAAAATTCAACCGCAGTATCAAGACGATCAGCACCCAGAAGACCGCTGCATTTCGCAAGCTGGGTGTGACTTCAAATAACGGCCTGTTCAAGCTCAAAGAAACCCTTGGCTCGCCATGAAGCGTGTTTGGCTCGCAATGTTTGTACTGGCCTTTACCTTGTCTGGCACAGGCGCACAGGCAGATGAGTCGGACACAACACTCCAACTGACCGATGCCGAACGTGCCTGGATTGCCCAGCATCCGACGCTGCGCGTTGCAGTCCTGGAAGGTTTTGGTGCGCTGGAGTACATGCAGGACGCCAAGCTCTCGGGACTGTCGGCCGAATACCTCAATGCGATCTCAAACAAGCTGGGCATTACGTTCAGTTATGTACTGACAGAGGGTGGCAGTACGCGAATCACTCTTTTGCAACAGGGCAAAGTGGACCTGATCTCCACAATGCGGAGCATCGGCCCGACATTGCAGATTCCTGGCCTCGCAATGACTGATCCGTACCACTCCAGTCCTGCCGTCGTGATCTCACGGGCTAAAACACCGTTGATATTTGACCTGGCCCAACTGGAAGGCAAGCGAGTAGCGATCGCAGCCAAGGGGCCGTTTGAGTCCATTCTTGAGGGTACCCTCAAGAACGTCAGCATCATAAAAAGCAATTCAGCGCTGGAAGCCTTGAGGTTGGTTAAAGAGGGGGACGCTGACGCAGTACTCGGTACCGAGACTTACCTGATTCCGTACTTCGACTCGAGGTTCGAGGGTGTGCTGCAGCTGTCCGGAGTGATTGCTTCGATGAATTCCGAGATCCGCATGGCGGTACGTGATGACCAGACGATGCTGCTTTCAATACTGCAAAAGACGTTGGGATCGATATCGTCAGAGAGCGCCTACCATATGCACCAGCATTGGCTGCTCGCCTCGGGATATGGTGCAACGACGAGCTCTAAGTCAATCCTTGAAGACTATTTGCACGAAGTAATCCTCGCAGGCTTGATGCTGGCGATATTACTGGGCCTGGTGCATCAAACCCACCGGCAACGTCGTCGGGCAGTGCGCAGTGAGCGTGAGAAGGCAAAGTTCCTGGCGGTAATGAGCCACGAAATCCGATCGCCTATGAACGCGGTCCTGGCGGCCGTGGAACTGCTGTCCCTGACACGCCTGAATCACGAACAGCGTCATCTCTCCTCATTGGCCAGCAGCGGCGCCAATACACTGCTGACGCTCCTCGATGATGTGCTGGATTTGTCACGGCTCGACGCCGAGCAAATGCTCCTGGAACTGGAGGCTGTAGATCCTGCCGCGCTGGCGAGAGAGGCGGTTGCGCTCTACGGGCTCCGTGCCCAGACCAAGGGTATCGATCTCACCCTGGAAGCGCCCGAGACGATTGGGTACCTGATGCTGGACGAGGGGCGGGTAACGCAGATATTGCATAACCTGATTTCGAATGCGATTAAGTTCACTGAATACGGTTCGGTGCAGGTCAAGGTGGTGGTAAGCGCTACCGACGTCTCTGAGCTGAAGAAGCTCGATATTGTGGTAGTGGATACGGGTATCGGTATTTCTGCACACCTCCAGGAACGCCTGTTCACGCCGTATTCACAGGCGAAACATTCGTACAAACGGTCCGGAGGCACCGGACTTGGCCTGGTGATATGCCGCGAACTGGTTGAGCTGATGGGGGGCACCCTGTCGCTCACCAGCAAGCTGGGGGAGGGCACGATCATGGCGCTTTCCATACTCTCGCAATCAGCGACAGCGCAGATTAACGAGCATGCCGCAGGCGTACAACTCACCCCGGCGCTCTTCACTTCAGCAGAGGTTAACGAGCCGGAGGCGGGCCACGGTTCGCCTGCAATTCTGCGCATACTGTTGGTGGAGGATGCCCGTGCCAACCAGGAAGTGTTGCTGGCACAGCTCCATCAGTTTGGATTCGACGCGGCACTCGCACCCAATGCGGCCCAGGCCGTTTTGCAATTTAAAGAGCAGGTGTTTGACCTGGTATTGCTGGATTGCGACTTGCCCGACAAGGATGGCTACACCGTGGCCACTGAACTGCGGGCCCTTGAGGTTAGCCAGGAACGTGCGCGTTGCCCGATCATTGCGATCTCTGCGTCCACCGGGCATGACCATCTCGAGCGCTGCTTTGAGGTAGATATGGATGGCGTGCTCAGCAAGCCCATTCAGTTGGCCAAGTTGAAGTCCACTATTGAGTCGTGGTGTGACGTTTGCGTTGTGCAAAAGCAGCCTGAGCCAGACAGCCTGGTCAGCCTTGGTCTCAACCAGATCCGAGTGTTGATGCTCGAAGACTTACTTCACTTGCTGGAAGCGGTGATCCAACGTAACTCGGAACTTGCCTTGCACAGAGCCCATCGCCTGCACGGTGCAGCACTTTCAATGGGGTGGATCGACATCGCATTGGCCTTACAAAAGTTTGAAAGCCTGCTGCGCACCAAATCACCGATGGACGAATCACATTGCCGTGCGCACTTGCGAGAGATCATGCAGCAGTGGCGTCAACTTGATCAGGAACTCTCGGCATCCGACTATGAAAGATAAACACTCGGCGGCACTTTGGATGTTCGCGCTACTCGGCCTGTCGTGCCTGTTGGTGTCGGTGGACCGGCGTATTTTTTGGGTGCTGGCCAGCGGTATTCGCCACGACCTCGGGCTGACACAGCGCCAAGTACAAATGGCATCGGAAGCCATCCAGTTCGGCTTGGGGGCAGCGAGTTTCGGCGCTGGTTACCTGTTACGAGTCGTCAACCGTAAGGGATTAGCGGTAGCGGGGCTGTTGATAGCCTCATTGGCAACGGTGTGGACTGCGTATGCCGTGGGATTCCAAGGCATGTTCGCTACGCGGTTAATTGTGGGAGTGGGGATCGCGTTTCATATCCTGGCCATTCTGACAATTGGCATCAATTACTTCCCGCGTCACCGATCCAATGTGGTCGCGGCGGTGTTTTTTTCCATGGGGGCAGGCGCTTTAATTGCTGTGAATTTGGGAACTATTATCGGCGAAGCAACGGACTGGCATGAGACCCTGGTCGCGTTCGGTTTGGCTGGCCTGCCGATTGCGATAGCGATATTTGTGTTTGCAAAACCCTGGTTCAGTGAGGCAGCCGGGCACCTGCGACTGGACAGCTACCAAGTACAACAACCACCGGGCAGCTCAATATGGTCTGGTCGCATTATGTTACTGGGAGTGATGACCGTGTTGTTAAGCCTATGCATTTCCAGCTTTCGCGATAACTACCTTTACCACATCCGTGAAGAGAGTGGCTTTACCTGGCAATTCGGGCAGTTGGCAGTCAGCGCGTACGCTTTTGGAAATCTGTTCGCCTTCTATGGCGCATCAGTATTTAGAAGATATGGCGCGCGCCGAGTACTGATCACCTCGTTTGCGCTGACGGGCATGCTGTCGTTCTTCATCTTTACCATTAGTTGGCAGTACGCATTCGTCCACGTCATGCTTTCAATTCTGCTGGGGGTCTTCCTGGGAGGTATCGCGACGGTTTCGTTGCTGTCAGAGATGATTGATTCCGTTGTTATTGCCCAGCGAGCCCCTGTCATGGGATTCTTTTTCTGCTGCCTGATCACACCTAACGTTTTTTCCAATGGCTTGTGCCAGATAGCAGAGGCTGCAATGGGCTACGCGTTGGCGGGGTTACTTTTAATGTCAGGCAGCGCGTTGATTGCTGCGGTACTCGCAACACGGTTACCAGCGCTGCACAGGAAGCATCGTAGAATTTGAATGAGGTTCGAACGAGGTGTCGAACAATTCAATATTCATCGCTGCAGGCGAGTCGCCAGTCATGCGTGGTGCGACGAAAGTCTTCGGGGGCAGGCACCAAACGGGCCATAAACTGCTCAAGCACCGTGTACTCCGGCAGGCCGTATTTGTAACAAATCGCTCCTCTTACCGAGCACCGCGCCGCGGGACCATTTGAAGGGCAGCTATAGGCGAAAAGGTTACTGATTTCAAACTGTTCGGACGCTGCCAGCTGGCGCTGTCTTAACAAGGGTTCAGCGGCCAACAGTAAATCAAATCTTTTTAACCCGGCAAAACTCAACTTGACGCACTCATCGACTGAAGAACTTGTGGCAATACAGAAGTACCCCATTGTATTTAGCATCTTTTCCAGCTGCATAGATTGCGCGTGAATGCTATCTAGAACCAATATTCGCAAATGTTTATTTATCACGGCTGTCTGCCTCTCAGCGTTGATTCAATAATGAGTCGCTGCCGAGCCTACCGACTAAGTTTTTCGCCGTATTTAGGAGTGCTCTGAAAATAACATCCGGTCTTTGAAACGTTTTATATTATCGAGCTAGTGCGGCTTTCAACTGATGCACCGACCTCCAGGCTTGGCGTTCTTACTGTTATAAGCAAACCTGAAGGATAGGGTGGATATGCTGGGTCATACAGCCTGGCGGTGTTGATCAGGTATGAAGACGAGCGTGATCGCCCCAAGAATCAATGCCTGTGGCCCGCCGGTTGCTTCACCGCTGCGACGCAACCCCGTTGAACATGCTGACCAGGCTATAGGGTGCATCGTCACCAAACAGCAACTCGTGCAGTTCATTCCCCTCGGCAGCCATTTGCGCGCTGCGCGGGAACATGGCCTGTTCGTATTCGCCCAGGGCGGCTTCGACGTCATCAGGGTATGAGGCGATGGCCTTGCCGAGTTCGGCACCATCGTACATGGCCAGGTTGGCACCTTCGCCATTCGGGGCCGCAAGGTGTGCGGCATCACCGATCAGCGTTACGCCCGGCACCCGCTCCCAGCGGTGCTCAACCGGCAGCATAAAGAGCGGGCGCCATACCAGTTCGGTGTCGCTGTCGGTGATCAATGCCGTGAGGGCAGGGGACCAGCCTGCGAATTCCTGCGCGATCCGTGCCGCCGCCGTTGGCGTGTCGGTGAAATCGATGGCGGCAAACCAGCTTTGGGATTCGGTGAGCACTACGTAGGTGTGCAGCGTGGCGCCCGTCTCACGGTGCGCCTGGATCCCTTTTCCCGGTTGAAGTGCGAACATCGCACCGCCACCTACCGCCCTGGAGGTGGCCGGGTGCCGGGCGTCGCTGTCATACAGGTAGGTTTCGATCAACGAGCGGCCCATGTACTCGGGGGCAGCGTCGCTGAGCAGCGGCCGGACCTTTGACCAGGCTCCGTCCGCGCCAACCAGTAGGTGGGTGGCAACGCAAGTACCGTCGGCGAAGGTCACTTCGTGGCGACCCTCGCCGAGGGCGCGCACGCTCTTGACCTTGTGGCCCCAGCGCACAGTACCGGCGGGCAGTGAATCGAGGAGCATCTTGCGCAGCTCGCCACGCATGACCTCGGGACGGCCGCCTGTGCCGTCGTCGGGTTGATCCAACAGAGTGGCACCCTGCCAATCAAGCACCCGAGTCGCCTCGCGACCTTTCAGGATAAGCGCGCGGAACTCGTCCGTCAGGCCCGCTGCCTGCAAGGCCAGTTGGCCGTTGTAGTCGTGGATATCGAGCATCCCGCCTTGGGCGCGTGCGGTTGCCGACGGCTCTGCTTCATAGACGGTGGCGGCAATGCCGTGGACGTACAGCACGCGAGCCAGGATGAGACCGCCCAGGCCAGCACCGATGATTGTGACGGGGGTGTGCATAGGGTACCTGTTGAATGTGAGAAATCTTCCGGACTGTTTTTACGCTATTTTGTGGAAAAAATGGCCTGGTTCAAGGGGTTTACTTTCCGCAGGCGATTGAATATAAAGTTTGCTTCGGCGCACAACCGTTGTTGCGCCCCATGATGTTGACAGGAGGAAGCTATGTCACCGTTAAACGTGATGAAGTTCTAAACGATCAAACCGTCACCCCCTCGCTTGAAAACCTCGAAACACGCTGGTCTCAGCATTGGCAGCTCGAAGGCACGTATGCCTTTGACCACAGCGCCCAACGCGACGCTGTATTCTCCATCGACACGCCGCCACCGACAGCCTCAGGTTCGTTGCACGTTGGCCATGTCTTCAGCTACACCCACACCGATATCATCGCCCGGTTCCAGCGGATGCGCGGCAAGGCTGTGTTCTACCCCATGGGTTGGGACGACAATGGCTTGCCGACCGAACGCAGGGTCGAGAATTTCTACGGCGTACGTTGCGACTCGTTGGCCGCTTACCAGCCTGGCTTCAAACCCTCCGAGTCAATTCCATTAAAACGGGCTGACTTTGACGTCATCAGTCGGCGCAACTTTATCGAGTTGTGCCATGAGCTGACGGCCATCGATGAGCAAGCGTTCCGTGCACTGTTCGTGCAACTGGGCTTGTCCGTTGATTGGAGTCTTTCATACGCCACCATTGATGAACGCTCCCAACGAGCCAGTCAGCGCGCGTTACTGCGTAACTACCAGCGTGGCGAACTTTATAGCCAGGAGGCTCCGTGTCTCTGGGATGTGACGTTCCAGACGGCCGTAGCCCAGGCAGAGCTTGAGGAGCGCGAGGTTGCGGGTGCGTATCACGAGCTCGGCTTCGACGCGGCTGATGGTGCCGAACTGAAGATTGCTACGACTCGACCTGAGTTGCTGATGGCATGCGTGGCGCTGGTGGCTCACCCGGACGACGCTCGTTATCAGGCGAGGTTCGGGCAGACCGTGCGTGCACCGATTTTTGACCTGGACGTTCCGCTGCTGGCCCACCCTTTGGGTGACCCCGGCAAGGGCACCGGGTTGGCGATGGTCTGCACCTTTGGCGATCTAACCGATGTGATTTGGTGGCGGGAGTTGCAGCTGCCCACACGGTCAGTCCTGGGAAAGGACGGGCGCCTGTTACTTGAGACGCCCTCCTGGTTGACGACTCCGCGCAGCCAACAGGCCTACGCAGGCCTGGCCGGCCGTACCCTGTCCCAGGTTCGTACGCAGCTCGTTTCGATGTTGCGTGACTGCGGCGCCATGCGAGATGAACCACGACCGATTAACCACGCGGTAAAGTTCTTCGAGAAAGGCGACCGGCCTTTGGAAATTCTCGCGACGCGGCAATGGTACTTGCGCAATGGCGGACGCGACGCGAACCTGAGGGACGTGTTGCTCGACGCTGGCCAGGCGTTGGACTGGCATCCGCCGCACATGCTCAGGCGTTACGAGCATTGGGTAGGGGGGTTGAATGGAGACTGGCTAATTAGTCGCCAACGTACGTTCGGCGTGCCGATTCCGTTCTGGTATCGCCTGGACGCACAAGGCGAAGCCGAGCATGGCGCTCCGATTATCGCCAGTGAGGCAAGCCTGCCTGTTGATCCGGGCCTGGATACACCGCCTGGGTATCGACCCGAGCAGCGTGGTCAACCCAACGGGTTTATCGGTGAACAAGACATCATGGACACCTGGGCCACCAGTTCCCTGACGCCTCAGATTGCCGGCGGCTGGGGAGAGGACGATGGGTTGTTTGCCAAAATATACCCGATGGACCTCAGGCCCCAAGGTCACGACATAATCCGAACCTGGCTGTTCTCGACACTGGTACGCAGCCATTTTGAACACGGTTGCGCGCCATGGCGCAACGTCGCGCTTTCCGGGTGGATCCTTGATCCTGATCGCAAGAAAATGTCCAAGTCCAAGGGGAATGTGGTCACCCCTCAAGCCTTGCTCGACCAGTATGGAAGTGACGGCGTGCGCTATTGGGCTGCCTCGGCGCGGCTCGGCAGTGACACAGCCTTTGAAGAGCAGCAGATGAAAATCGGCCGCCGCCTGGCCGTCAAGCTGTTCAATCTTTCGAGGTTGGTTCAAGGCTTTGCGAAGGATGACACCGGGGATATCGACCAACCGCTGGATCAAGCCATGCTTGAACGTTTGGGTGGCGTAGTCCAGGACGCTACCGTCGCGCTGGAGGCCTATGACTACAGCGGGGCGTTGTCGCGTATCGAAGGATTCTTCTGGTGGTTTTGCGATGACTACGTCGAATTGGTCAAGCGTCGTGCCTATCGACCCGACGGCTACTCGGCGCGTAATGCATTGGCACATGCGCTGAGCGTGCAGCAGCGACTGTTTGCGCCATTTCTGCCCTTTGTGTGTGAGGAGATCTGGCAATCCTGGAATTGCGGCTCAGTGCACAAGGCGCCCTGGCCGCAAGGGGGCGCTTGCCCTGACGCGGCTGTTGAACAGTTATTGATGAGCCTGAGCAGCGTGCTGTCTGCGATTCGCAAAGCAAAGTCTGACGCCAGCCAATCCATGAAGGCTCCGGTAGCACGTGTTGAGCTGGTCGACAGCGCCGCGCAGCTTGAATTGATAAAAGGCGTCAGCCAAGACCTGATAGAGGCGGGGCAGGTCGAGGCCTTGGTGTTTATAGAGGGCGCGGAGCGGCAGGTCGATGTCTGGCTGACGTAACGTGGAGTGGTGCCGACCGCCTCAGTGACACCCACTGGGGCGGGCCGGACCATGCATCAGCCTGCGTCAATCGAGCCACATCGGGACAATTGAGCGTATGAGCAGAAGCAAATAGGAATAGGCAAGCCTCATAGATGATCCGGCATAGGTCGCCAGCGGTGGCTTGGCTACCATTAGCACTCAGTAACCGAGAGGAATTTCCATGAGCACTCGCAAAACCCTGTTCATCACCGGCATCAGCAGCGGCTTTGGCAAGGCCCTCGCGACCGAGGCACTGGCTGCAGGCCACCGTGTCATTGGTACCGTTCGCAACGAAGCCGCGCTGCAAACGTTCGAGGCATTATCAGCGGAGCGTGCTCATGGCGTGATCCTGGATGTCACCGACTTTGAGCGGATCGACAGCGTCGTTGCCGAGATCGAGACCCGCTACGGCCCGGTGGATGTGCTGGTGAACAACGCAGGTTACGGCCATGAGGGCATTTTCGAAGAGTCGCCGCTGGAAGAAATGCGTCGTCAGTTCGACGTCAACGTGTTCGGCGCCGTTGCCGTGACCAAGGCGTTCGTGCCGTACTTCCGCCAGCGCCGCAGCGGGCACATCATCAACATCACGTCCATGGGCGGCACCATCACGATGCCGGGTATCGCCTACTACTGCGCCAGCAAGTTCGCGCTGGAAGGCATCTCCGACACCCTGAGCAAAGAACTCAAGCCATTCAACATTTTTGTCACCGCCGTGGCGCCAGGCTCATTTCGCACCGATTGGGCCGGCCGCTCGATGCAGCGTACGCCCCGCAGCATTGCCGACTACGATGCCAGCTTTGATCCGGTACGCCAGGCGCGCGAAGCGAAAAGCGGCCACCAACTGGGAGACCCGCAAAAAGCCGCGCAAGCCATGCTGCAGTTGATCGCCAGCGACAACCCACCGGCCCACCTGCTGCTCGGCAGCGATGCCATAGGCTTTGTGCGCGAAAAGCTGACGCAATCCCTGCGTGACATCGACCAATGGGAAGCACTGACACGCTCTACGGATGGTCACGCTTCGTGAAACCGCAAGAGGGGCCTATGAATCATTTTGCCGCGCGAACCCGGCGCATGGTCCAACTGATGGAGCAGTTGGCCCCCCTGGAGGGCTACAACCTGAGCGCACTGGAAGACATACGCTTTCTGCGCTCCAATCGCCCGCTGACCCGCACGCCAGTGCTCTACGAGCCTGGCATCGTCATCCTGTGCCAGGGGCGCAAGCTCGGCTATCTGGGCGACGAGGTCTACCTTTACGACGCCCAGCACTACCTGGTGGTGTCTGTGCCAGTGCCTTTCACCATGGAAACCGACGCCAGCGAAGAGGAACCGATGCTGGCGGTATACATGCGCCTGGATTTCAAACTCGCTGGCGAACTGATCCTGGAAATTGACGAAAAATCCGGTCCGACCCACGAACGTCCCAAAGGCATGTATTCCTCGCCGATGGACGAGATGTTGCGCGAGTCCACACTGCGCTTTCTCGAAGCGATGAGCCATCCGGTCGATGGCCCGATCCTCGGCCCCTCGCTGGTGCGCGAGATTTACTACCGGATCATCGCAGGTGAACAAGGAGGGTCCATGCGGGCGGCCCTTGGCAAGCAAGGCCATTTCGCAAAGGTGACCCGCGCCATTCGCAAGATACACAGCTGTTACCAGGAGCGGCTGGACGTCGAGTGCCTGGCCCAGGAGGCGAGTATGAGCGTACCCAGCTTTCATCTGCACTTTCGAACAGTCACCGACTCCTCACCCATGCAGTACCTGAAATCGACTCGTCTGCACCAGGCAAGGTTGTTGATGCTCCGCGACGACATGTCGGCCTCATCTGCGGCTTTTAACGTGGGCTATGAAAGCGCATCGCAGTTCAGCCGAGAGTTCAAGCGCTACTTCGGCCGCACACCCCATGCTGAAGTCGAATGGATGAAAGCAACCTATTCGCTGCCAGCGCCGGTGCAGCCTTCTGTCTATGTGTCTTCGCACTGACCTGACAGCCAGGGCGCTGCCCCGTATCTGATTTTTCTGCATATGCCAATTTGACAGGCTGCTGTTATTTTTTATTCTTTCCTAACCTATGCTCCCCTCATGCAAAGTCCGCCTCCAGCGATGGCTTTCCATTGCTCATCAACCGCCAGGCTGAATGGCCTTTATTCGCATGGAGCATGCAATGGGTGTGAATCAGAACCCACATTTCGGTCTGATTGGGCAGATGTTCAAAAGTGACTACAGTTGGCTTTGCACGCGGGTAAGCCGGGCCATGGGGTGCGCCCATGGGGCTCAGGACATTGCATCGGAGACCTTCCTGCGGGTACTGGCATTGCCCGACCCTTCGCAAATCCGCGAGCCGCGGGCGTTGCTGACCACCATCGCGCGGCGCCTGATTTATGAGGGCTGGCGTCGCCAGGACCTGGAACGTGCCTACCTGGAAGCATTGGCCCAGGCGCCGATGATGGTGCACCCGTCGCCCGAGGAGCGTTTGCTGTTGATCGAGACGCTGCTGGAAGTCGACCGCTTGCTCGACGGTTTGTCGGCCAAGGCCAAGGCGGCGTTTTTGTATCACCAGCTGGACGGTTTGACCTATGCGCAGATCGCCGAGCGCCTGCAGGTCTCGGTCAGCCGGGTTCAGCAGTACATGGCCGATGCGTTCAAGCGCTGCTACCTGGCGATGACACAGCCATGAGCCACAGCGCGCCGGATGAGGCGATCATCGACGAGGCAGCACAGTGGATGGCGTTGCTGCAATCCGGGCACGCCAGTGCTCAGGAGCACCAGGCGTTCCGTCGCTGGAGTGAGGGCGACCCACGGCGTGCCGAAATCTTCAACATGATGGGCGGCGTTCCGGCCGTGCTGAACAATGACGAACTGCGCCGCATGCCCCGCGACAGCCTGTTGCACACCCTCAACGCACCGTCGGGCCGCCGGCGCTTCTTGCGCAATACCCTGGCGCTGGTTGGCGTTGTGTCGTTTGGAAGTCTGATCACGCGGCTGTCCGACAGCTGGTTGCCGTTGGGCGCTTTGCGCACCGGTACGGGCGAGCGCCTGAACCTCACGCTGGAGGATGGCAGTGCATTGACCCTGGATGCGCGCAGCAAGGTGCTGACGCATTTCGATGCTCGGCAACGGCTGTTGCAGTTGCTCGACGGCAAGCTGTTGGTCGACGTTTTCAAGGACAGTCTCAGACCGTTTATCGTCGAGACCGAACACGGCCGCATGCGCGCCTTGGGTACGCGGTTTCTGGTACAGCAGGGCGAGGATCGTACCCAAATCACGATGCTGCATTCCCAGGTGGAAATCACCACGCGCGACGGCACTGTGCAGGTGATCAGTGCCGGCCAGAAAGCCACGTTCAATGCCCACGGCATCCTCGATCTGGAAACCGCCAGCGGCGGCGAGGCCTCGTGGACCCAAGGCTTGCTGGAAGTGCGTGACCGCTCATTGGGTGAAGTGGTGCAAGCCCTGCGTGACTACCGGCGCGGCATCATCCGCGTCAGCCCCGAGGCGGCGAGCCTGAGGCTGAGCGGGATTTTCCCGCTGGACGACAGCCAGGGCGCCCTGCAATTACTGGCCAAATCCTTGCCGGTGCAGATCGATTATCACAGCCCTTATTGGGTCAGTATCGAGCGCCGATAAAAATAATTTCCCCAGCCCTATAAAACCCCCGCCACTGTTGCACAACCCAATACAGGCCAGGGTGTATCTGCCTGGGAGTGTTGTTTCGGGCCGTTATAAACCCATGCTTTTTTAGCCTAACGGCCGCCTATAAAAAAACCCGATCTGTTGTTCAACCCATCAACGGCATATCAATGATGGGAACCTCAACCATGCAACGCAAACCTCTCAGTCGCGCATCTCTGGCGGCACTGTCTCTGACGATTGGCCTGACCTTGGCGGGACATGGCACGGCGGTGCTGGCACAGCCGCTGTCTGCGATATCGACCGCCCAGACTTTTGATTTTGATATCGCCAGCGGCCCCCTCGACCAAGCGCTGTTGACCCTGTCGCGCAGCAGCGGGCAGATCATTTCCTTCCAGCAAGACCTTGTGCAAGGCCTGACCAGCGCGCCGGTGCGGGGCACCTTCACCACCGAGCAAGCGCTGCGACAGGCACTGCGCGGTGCAGCCCTCGACGCCGTACCCAGTGGCGACGGCGGTTGGACCCTGCGCCGGGCGGCCAAGCCACCTGCAGCGGCGGTCAAGGCTGCGCCCACGGCGGCGAAAGTCCCGGGCGATGTAGCGTTGGAAAAGGTCGTGGTCACGGGGTCACGCATTGCCCGTGCCCAGGTTGAAGGGCCGTCGCCGGTCACGGTCATCACCGCTGACGAAGTCACCCGCAGGGGCTACAAAAACGTCTACGACGCCATCGCCTCGCAAACCCAGAACACCGGCATGACCCAGGGCGAAGACTACGGCAACACCTTCCAGCCGGCCGCCAGTGCCCTCAACCTGCGAGGGCTGGGGCCGAACCACACACTGGTGCTGATCAACGGCAGGCGCGTGGCCGACTACCCCACGGCGTACGACGGCGCGGTCAACTTCACCAACCTTGCGAACATCCCGGCGGTGATGATCGAGCGTATCGAGATCCTCAGCAGCGGCGCCTCGGCGGTGTATGGCTCCGACGCGATTGCCGGGGTGGTGAACATCATCCTCAAAGACAAGATCAGCGGCGTGGACGTCAATCTGCGTGGTGGCGCCGCCGAGCGTGGCGGCGGCGACAACCAGCGCCTGCAGATCAGCGGCGGCGACACCTGGGGCGATTTTGACGGGGTATTCGGCCTGGAGCTGACCCAGCGCCAACCGATCTGGGCCAACCAGCGCGGCTTTATGAGCGACGGCCCGGCCAAGGATGTGGGCTACCGCCGTAACCTCGACAGCGGCGCCTACCTCGGCCCCGGCTGCGGTGCCTACGGCGGTATCTACAACGGCAAGCTCGGTGGCAGCAGCACCCGCTGCACCACCAACCAGTACTACAACGACTACTGGACCTTGCAGGCGCAAAAGGAAAACTATGACGGCTACACGCGCGGCACCTGGCACTTCAGCGACACCGGCAAAGTGTTCGCCGACTTGATGTTTGGCTTTGATCACACGCAGAACAACACGCGCGGCCCAAGCTTCACCTCGCCGGACTTTATCAACCGCAACACCGGTAACCTGGAGCGCTGGTCACGCAACTTTTCCAGCGAGGAAATCGGTGGCAAGACCAGCAACAACAGCAAATGGCGCGAAGTGTCCTGGACCGGCACCCTGGGCCTGGAAGACAAGTTCACCAACAGTGATTGGGGTTATCAGATTGCGGCGAACCGCTCCGAGTACACCAGCGACCGCACCACCCGCTACACGCCTTTGAGCGGCATCCGCGATTACTACCTCGGGCCGCAACTGGGCACACAGGACGGGCACCCGGTCTTCGCGCCAGACCCTTCGCGGCTGGACCAGCCGCTGACTCCGGAGCAGTGGGATCAGTTTCGCGGCAACCTGGTGCAGAAGAGTAAATCGGTTTCCCAAACCTTCAGCGCCAACATCAACGGCGACCTGTTCGAGCTGCCCGCCGGGCCGGTGGGCTTTGCCGGTGTGACCGAAGTGGGGCGGCAATCCTACAGCGTCGATGTCGACGACCAACTCAATGACGGCACGTTTTACAACACCACGCCGGCCTCCAATTCAGGCGGTTCGCGTGACCGCTACGCCGCGGGTGGCGAGCTGAGCATTCCCGTTACCGACACCTTGCTCGCCTCGGCGGCCGGGCGCTGGGACCAATACAAATTCAGTGGCCGCACCGAGCAACAAAAAACCTACAACCTGGGCCTGGAATGGCGCCCGGTGACCAGCCTGCTGTTTCGTGGTAGCTACGGCACCAGCTTTCGCGCACCCGACCTCAACTACCTCTACCAGGCCGCGACCAATGGCTACACGCCTGACCAGATCGACTATTACGGTTGCAGCAAGGGCGTAGAGGGGGCGTGTGACCGAGGCCGCGTGGATTACACCCAGACCGGTAATTCGGACCTCGCCTCCGAGCGTGGCAAGTCCTGGACGTACGGCTTTGTCTGGTCGCCTTCGCATCAGTTTGATTTCTCCGCCGACTTCTGGCGCGTCGAAATCAAGGACCTGTTGACCACCGTCGACATCAACCGCTTGCTGCAACAGGAAAACCAGTGCCGCAACGGCCAGCTTGATGCGACCACTTGCGCCGACGTCCTGGCACGCATCCAGCGCAATGCCAGCACGGCGGCAGTGGACCCGAACGTGCTGCAACGGGTGCAGGTCAATGCGATCAACGCCGCCAGCGAGCGGGTCAGCGGCCTGGACCTCAAGAGTAATATTCGCTGGGGCGCAGGCCAGTACGGCGCGTTCAGTTCGGCGATTGGCTACAGCCTGGTGCTGTCCCACTACCTCAAGGAATCGGACGATGCGCAAACCCAGAACCTGCGCTCCAGCACCGACAACCACGACTGGCGCAGCAAGGTCAACGCGAGCCTGACCTGGGACTACCAGCACCTCACCACCACGCTGACCGGCATTCGCTACGGCAGCGTGACCAATGGCGCCGGCGATGGGCGCCTGTCGCCCTGGACCACCTTCAACGCCAGCGCCCGTTACCAGGTGAACGAGCAGGCGAGTGTCGGCCTGACCGTCAACAACCTGCTCAATCAGGTCAAGCACGATGACTCCGCCGGCTGGCCGTATTACCCCAGCGGCAACTACGACCCCTATGGGCGCCAGGTCTGGCTGGACGTGAGTTACCACTTCGGCAAGTAGCGCATAAGCCCATGCGCTAACGGTCTAACCGGTGCTCTATAAAAACCCTGGCGTCGACGCACAACCCTGCATAAGTGAGCCTTCAGTGTTTTTGGAAAAGGAGTTGAGTTTGTGAGCCTGTTTCGCTTCATGGTGTGGGCACTGCTGACGGGCCTTTGGGCGCCGTCACTGCTCGCTCAACCGACGCACGCTTTGACGGTATACGGCGAAGCGCCCAAGTACCCGGCCAACTTCAAACACCTGGATTACGTCAACCCGAACGCGCCCAAGGGCGGCAGTTTTCGTCGTTCGTCCATGGAAGGCGGGGCGTTTGATCACCTGATCCCGTATGTCGACAAAGGCACCGGCATCACCCAGATCCAGGGTTGGCTCTACAGCCCGTTGGCGTACCGTTCGCAGGATGAGCCGTACACCGTGTACGGGTTGGTCGCGCAAGGCATGGAGCTGGCAGATGACCATTCATGGCTGCGTTTCTACCTCAACCCCAAGGCGCGGTTTGCCGATGGCACGCCCATCACCGCGCAGGACGTGGCCTACACCTTCAAGCTGTTCACCACCGAAGGCAGCCTGGCGTATCGCCAAAGCTTTGCCGATGTGGACCAGGTGCTGGTGGAATCGCCGACCCAAGTGCGGTTCACCTTCAAAAGCGCCGACAATCGCACCTTGCCTCTGGACCTCGCTTCACTGCCGGTGCTGCCGGAACATTGGTGGCAGGGGCGCAATTTCGCCAACGGCGGCGGCTTTGAACCGCCGGTGGGCAGCGGCCCGTACCGTATCAGCAGCGTGGACAACGGCCGCAGTGTCACCTTCGAACGGGTCAAGGACTGGTGGGGGCGAGACCTGCCGGTGACGCAGGGGCAGTACAACTTCGACACCCTGCGGCTTGAGTTTTTTGCCGACGGCGACGTGTCGCGCCAGATCCTGCAAGCCCAGGGTTACGACTTCAATCGCGAATTTTCCGCCACCAGTTATTCGGTGGGCTACGACGGCGAGGCTTTGCGCGACGGTCGTCTGCAACGTGAACAACTGGCACCGAATGCCGTGCAGGGCACCCAGGGTTTTGTGTTCAACCTGCAAAAACCGCAGTTCCAGGACCGCCGCGTGCGCGAGGCGCTGAGCCTGTTGTGGGATTTCGACTGGAGCAACCGGCAGATGATGCACAGCCTGTACCTGCGCCAGCGCAGCTTCTTTTCCCGCAGCGCATTGGCGGCCACCCAGCTGCCGGATGCCCAGGAGCTGGCCATTCTGGAACCCTGGCGCGGGCAAGTGCCGGAGGAGGTGTTCACCCAGGTCTACCAGCCGCCGCGCACCGATGGCAGCGGGCGCATTCGGCCGCAGCAGGCGCAAGCGCTGAAGTTACTGGCCGAGGCGGGCTGGACCCCGCGCGGCGACCAGTTGGTTAACGCCGAGGGCACGCCGTTGCAGTTCACCTTCCTGAATGCCCAGAAAGGCTTCGAGCGTTTGCTGCTGCCCTACAAACGCAACCTGGCGCAGATCGGCATCGGCTTCACGATCCGCATGATCGACTCGGCCCAATACGCCAACCGCGTGCGCGCACGGGACTACGACATGATCGTCAACGGCTACCCGGTCAGCCCATCGCCGGGCCGCGAGCTGACCAACTACTTCGGTTCCGAGAGTGCCGATGACCCTGGCTCCAACAATTACATGGCACTGCGCAACCCGGCGGTGGACGCCTTGATCGATGGCCTTGTCCGCGCCAACGACCGCCCGACCATGGTGCGCTACGCCCATGCCCTCGACCGCGTGTTGCAGTGGGGCTTCTACTGGATTCCCAACTATTACCCGCCGGGCTCGTCCTCGCTGTGGTGGAACCGTTTTGGTCGGCCCCGCACAGCGCCGCTTAATGACGTGGGCATCGACACCTGGTGGGAAGTGAGCCCGACACCGCTGACCACCGCACAGATGCGTCAACTGACTGAGGCTTCCCAACATGCTGGCCTATAGCGCGCGCCGTTTATTGCTGATCGTACCAACGCTGGTGTGCATCCTGCTGGTCAACTTTTTTATCGTGCAAGCCGCCCCGGGTGGCCCGGTTGAGCAAGCCATCGCGCGCTTGCAAGGCATCGGCAGCCAAGCGTCGGTGGCCGGCACACGGGTGGAAACCGGCAGCACTGAATCGCGCACAACTCGTGGCCTGGACCCCGCGCTGGTGGCTGATATCGAGCGCCAATACGGCTTCGACAAGCCCCTTGGCGCGCGCCTGTGGTTAATGCTCAGCAGCTACGCGCGGCTGGATTTTGGCGATAGCTTCTTTCGCGGTGCCAAGGTCACCGACCTGATCCTGCAAAAACTGCCGGTGACTTTGTCCCTGGGCTTCTGGGCCACGCTGATCAGTTACCTGGTGTCGATCCCGCTGGGCATCCGCAAGGCCGTGCGCCATGGCAGCCGCTTCGATGTGTGGAGCAGTGCGGCGGTCATTATCGGCCACGCCATGCCGGCGTTCCTGTTCGCCTTGCTGCTGATCGTGGTATTCGGCGGCGGTAGCCTGTTGAACTGGTTTCCGGTGCGCGGCCTGGTCTCGGAGAACTTTGCCAGCCTGTCATGGGCGGGCAAGGTCGTGGACTACTTCTGGCACCTTGTCTTGCCGGTATCGGCGCTGGTGATTGGCGGCTTTGCCACACTGACCATCCTCACCAAAAACAGCTTCCTCGACGAGATCAGCCGCCAGTACGTAGTGACCGCGCGGGCCAAGGGTTTCAGCGAAAAACAGGTGCTGTACAAACACGTGTTTCGCAACGCCATGCTGCTGATCGTGGTTGGCCTGCCCCAGGCGCTCACCGCGATGTTGTTCGGCGGCTCGTTGCTGATTGAAGTGATTTTCTCCCTCGACGGCCTCGGTCGCCTGAGCTACGAAGCGGCAGTGGCACGGGACTATCCCGTGGTCTTCGGCACGCTGTTTATCTTTACCCTGGTCGGGTTGGTCATCAAGTTGCTGGGCGACCTGTGCTACCGCCTGCTGGACCCCCGGCTGGATTTTTCCGCGAGGTCGCATTGATGCCGGTTTTTACTCCGATTACTCGTCGCCGCTGGCTGCACTTCAAGCGCAATCGCCGCGGCTGGTGGTCGCTGTGGATGTTCCTGGCGCTGTTCGCCGTATGTCTGGGTGCCGAACTGCTGGCCAACGACAAGCCACTGGTGATGGCGTACCAGGGCTCACTGTATTTCCCGGCCTTCGAGCGCTACACCGAGCAGGATTTCGGCGGCACGTTGCCGTTTCAGCCGGATTACCGTGACCCTTACGTGCATGAACTGATTGAAGGGCAGGGCGGCTGGATGCTGTTTGCGCCTATTCCGTTCAGCTACGACACGGTCAACTACGACCTCACGACCCCTTCGCCGGCGCCGCCCAGCGCGAGCAACTGGCTGGGCACCGATGATCAAGCCCGGGATGTATTGGCGCGGGTGATTTTCGGCACCCGGGTATCGCTGTTATTTGCCTTGGCGCTGACCGTGGTGAGCACTTTGATCGGGGTCGCCGCCGGCGCGCTGCAAGGCTATTACGCCGGTTGGGTCGACCTGTTGGGGCAGCGCCTGATCGAGATCTGGTCGGGGCTACCGGTCCTGTACTTGCTGATCATCTTGTCCGGGTTTGTCGAACCGGGTTTCTGGTGGCTGCTGGGGATCATGGCGCTGTTTTCCTGGCTGACCCTGGTGGATGTGGTGCGCGCCGAGTTCCTGCGCGGGCGCAACCTGGAGTACGTGAAGGCCGCGCGAGCCCTGGGTGTGGGCGATGTTCAGGTGATGTTGCGGCACATTCTGCCCAACGCGCTGACTGCCACCTTGACCTACTTGCCGTTCATTTTGACCGGGGCCATTTCGACCCTCACCGCCCTGGATTTTCTTGGCTTCGGCATGCCCACGGGCAGTGCGTCCCTGGGTGAATTGATCGGCCAGGGGAAAAACAACCTGCAAGCCCCGTGGCTGGCGCTGACCGCGTTTTTTGCGTTGGCGTTGATCCTGTCCCTGTTGGTGTTTATCGGCGAAGCCTGCCGCGACGCCTTCGACCCCCGATCCTGATAAGCGAGCTGTGCCGTGACTGACGCGTTGATTGAAATTCGTAACCTGAAAGTGGCGTTCGACGGGCACAAAGCGGTGCGTGGCATCGACCTGGATATTCACCCGGGCGAGTGCCTGGCGCTGGTGGGCGAGTCGGGCTCCGGCAAATCGGTGACCGCCCACTCGATCCTGCAATTGCTGCCGCCCCACACCACGCGTACCCAGGGCAGTATTCGCTACCAGGGCGAAGAGCTGCTCGGCGCGCGGCCGGAGCGTTTAAGGCAGATTCGCGGCGATCGCATCGCGATGATCTTTCAGGAGCCGATGACCTCGCTCAACCCGCTGTACAGCGTGGAACGGCAGCTGTCCGAAACCCTGCTGCTGCACAAAGGCCTGGGCGGTGCGGCGGCGCGTGAGCGCGTGTTGGAGTTGCTCGAACTGGTGGGCATCCAGCAGCCGCGCCAGCGCCTTGCGGCTTACCCGCATCAGCTCTCCGGCGGGCAGCGCCAGCGGGTGATGATCGCCATGGCCCTGGCTTGCGAACCGCTGCTGTTGATCGCCGACGAGCCCACCACGGCCCTGGACGTGACCGTGCAGCGACGCATTCTTGCGCTGCTCAAAGACCTGCAGCAACGCCTGGGCATGGCGCTGCTGTTGATCAGCCACGACCTCAACGTGGTGCGCAGCATCGCCCAGCGCGTGGCGGTGATGCGCGCCGGCCAGATCGTCGAACAGGCCGACTGCCAGGCACTGTTTGCCGCGCCGCAGCACGCCTACAGCCGGCAGTTGCTCGAAGCCGAGCCAGAGGGCAGGGCAGTGATGCGTGAAACGGCGGGCAACCTGCTGGAAGTGGACAACCTCAAGGTCTGGTTCCCGCAAGGCGGCCTGCTGCGGCGCAAACCGCCGATCAAGGCGGTGGACGGCATCGACCTGCGCCTGCAACGTGGCAAAACCTTGGGCATTGTTGGCGAATCCGGCTCGGGCAAATCCACCCTTGGCCAGGCGATCCTGCGGTTGATCGACGCCCAAGGCAGCATTCGCTTCGATGGCCAGGCCCTCGACGCACTCAAAGGCAAGGCCCTGCGTCCCTGGCGGCGCAAACTACAGGTGGTGTTTCAAGACCCGTTCGGCAGCCTCAGTCCGCGCATGAGCGTGCAGCAAATCATCGAAGAAGGCCTGCGCGTACACACGGACCTCAATGCTTGCGCGCGCGAAGCTCAAGTGATTGCCGTGTTGCGCGACGTCGGACTCGACCCCGATACTCGCCATCGCTTCCCCCATGAATTCTCCGGCGGCCAGCGCCAACGCATCGCAATCGCCCGCGCACTGGTGATCAAGCCGGATTTGATATTGCTCGACGAACCCACCTCAGCTCTCGACCGCACTGTGCAAAAGCAGGTGGTGAGTTTGCTGCGCAGTTTGCAGGAGGAGCATGGGCTGACCTACTTGTTTATCAGCCACGACCTGGCGGTGGTAAGGGCGTTGGCTCACGACTTGATCGTGGTGAAGGATGGCGTGGTCGTGGAGGCGGGGAGTACCGAGCAATTGTTCGACGCGCCGGAGCATGCCTATACGCGGGATTTGCTGGTAGCGTCGTCGTTGAGGAATCGCGAGTAGTACAGCCTAGTGGGTGCTGATCTCACGCTTTACCGTCTGCAGTGCTTCTGCCAACAACCAGTCCCGGAACGTCGTCAGTTTGGGCAGGCTGGCGCACTCAGGCCGATAAATGACGTAGTAGGCCAGCTCCGAGTGTTCGGCGTAATGGCGGTCGGGTTTTTTTCGTCGGGTGGGTTGCTGTCGGCTTATGGCTGGAACACAGTGCTGTAGGTTTCGTTTTTACCGCTGGTGTTGGCTGTCGTCGCGCTGGCACTGACTGTCCCCAAGTACATGGCCGGTCGGTTTGATCTGAAAGGGCAAGGTGCGTTAGCCACTCGAGCGCATTTCCTGCTCAAGCAAATCCCGGGCGCTATACGTCATTTAACAAGTGGGCGATGTCAGATGTTCATAAGCAGCTCTTGAGCCTGAGATTACTGGCTAACTGCTCTAGAAATTAACGCGCCTGTTCATCGATTGATGTTCATACACTGGTGAGAACGGGGCAGGGAAGAGCAGCGTGCTCCGAACCTTCGTCCATCGTCACCCTGAGTTCGTCTACGCGTTTGTTTCGCTGGCAACATTCGGCAAGGACACTGAAATCTCTGGGCGTATGAGCCTGTCACTGAGACCAACGGGGCGGGGACATTATCCTCCGAATGTCCGCGCCCATCGGAGTCCCCAGCCTAGGCAGGGGACCGACGTACTCAGCAAACGCCCCCCAATGAGAGAAGCCCATTTCAGCCATGTTTTTCGCAAGGCTTTTGGTGTCGCGTCGAATACGCTTTTGCGTCGAAGTTGAGGTGGTCCATGCCCAGAAAGCTGGCGACTAAACTCGGTGTTCGCTGGCAGTCTCCCGGAACAACCGGGGTGACATGCCAAATGTCGATTTGAAGTGCCGGCTGAAATGTGAACTGCTGCCATAGCCCCAGGCATAGGCAATCTCGGTGAGTGAGCGATGCGCCTGTTCGCGGTTACGCAGGTCCTCGGCGCAACGGGACAACCGACGCTGCCAGATATAGTCGCTGACGCTGCAGCCCAATTCATCCTGAAAGGCCCGGTGCAAGCTGCGCACCGAGCACTGTTCGGCATTGGCGATGCGCTCGATGCTAAGGTCGCGGTCGGCCAGGTGACGCTCGATATAGGCCTTGAGGCGATTCTGTTTGAAGAAACGGAAGTCGTGGTCTAGTTGCTTTTCATCTTGCTTGTTCTTCAAGGCATTGTTCAGCAACCCGGCGATGCTGTCGCCGATTAGCCCGGCCGACTGGCTGTTGAGCAAGGGGTATTGATGGTAGGCGTCGCTGATCAGGTGCATCAGCATGCGCCCCAGCCCGTTGCGGCCACTCAAATGCATGTCGCCGGTCTGCGTCAGTTGCCCGGCAGCGCCCTGGAACAGCAAGATAAAGTGTTCGCAACCCTGGGTACTGGTGACGCTGAATGGCTTGCCACAATCGACCAGGAGCATGTCGTCCGGTGCGACGGTACTGCTTTGCTGGCCTTGCTCGAAGTGACTGACACCGGCGACTTGCAGGATCAACATGCGCGGCGTGTCGACGACATCGAGCGCTTTGCTCAAGTGGCGTGAATAGCGATGGGCACTGGCGGTCATGCGGCAGAAACGCAGCTGGCCCAGGTCGCCGTATTCCAGCCGCCCCTGGAAGTTACCGTTGTGCAACGGGTCGATGTTAGTGGCTTCCAGGCGCTTTATATACTCCGGCGTGCGGCCCAGGTGGTCGCTCATGAACTCTTTCCACTTCATCAGCCGGTCAGAGCGAACGACCTGTTCGGTGGACACACAGGCTAGGTTATTCATTAGTTTCGCCTTCTGTCTTTTTGTTATGGCTGAAGGGGCAAGGAGGGCGCCTTGCCCGATTCTGGCATGCGATCAGAACGGGTAGCGATGGCTCCCGGCTTGCCAGGTGACCCAATGGGCCCGGGTAAATTCATCCAGGGCATAGTGACCGTTAAACCGCCCGAGGCCGGAGTTCTTCTCGCCACCGAACGGTGCATTGGGTTGGTCATCGACGGTGATGTCGTTGATATGGGTCATGCCCGCCACGATGCCACGCGCAAAACCGAGGCCGCGTGCCATGTCGCGGGTGAACACGGCACTGGACAGACCGTATTCGCTTGCGTTGGCCAATTCCAGGGCGTGGGCCTGATTGTGTGCAATCATCAATGGCAATAACGGGCCGAAGGTTTCATCGCGGGCCAATGCCTGGTCGGGGCCCACATCGCCGAAGACATGGGCGGGCAGCACCAGCCCTTGCGCCTGGCCGCCACACAGTTGCTTGAGGCCGGCACGCTCGGCAGCGTCGATCTTCCCCAGCAGGCCATCGAGCTGGCTCTGGTTGACCACCGGCCCGATCACCGTATCGGCCTTGGCCGGGTCACCTGTCTTGAGGTTGCGCACGCGCTCGACCACCAGCGCGGCGAAGTCGGCATACAGCGAACGATCGACAATGACGCGGTTGACGCTCATGCATATCTGGCCCTGGTGCAGGAACCGCCCGACCACGGCGGCATGCGCCGCGATCTCGATGTCCGCATCGTCTAAGACCACCAGCGGTGCGTTGCCGCCCAGTTCCAGCGCCACGCGCTTGATGTGCTTGCCACCGGTGGCGATGCGTCCGACGTTGCGGCCCACGTCGGTGGAGCCGGTGAAGGAGATCAGGCTGGGTATCGGGTGTTCGACGAATGCATCGCCAATCTCCGAGCCCGCGCCGACCACCACATTCAGCGAACCTGCGGGGAACCCGGCCTCTTCGAACAAATGGGCAATCAGCAGGCCGCCGGTGACCGCCGTGTCACTGGCGGGCTTGAGCACCACGGTATTGCCCAGCGCCAGGGCCGGTACCACCGAGCGCATGCTCAGATACAGCGGGAAGTTCCAGGGGCTGATGACACCGACCACTCCCAGCGGCTCGCGAAACACGAAGCTCTGTTCGCCAGGCTTGTAGCTGCTCAGAATCCGCCCCTCAACCTGCATTGGCAGCGTTGCGCACTCGCGAACCAGGTTGAGGGTGAACTGCCATTCCATCCCCGCCTTGATACGGGTACTGCCGGACTCACGGATCAGCCAATCAATGATTTCTTCGCTGCGGTCCTGGATGACCTGGGCGAGTTTTTCCAACTGCGCACCGCGCTGTGTCGGGTGCAGTGCTGCCCAGTCGATCTGTGCGCGCTGGGCAGACTGGTACGCGTCTTCCAGGTCGGCCACCGAGGCCAGGGGCATCTCCAGCAAGCGTTCGCCGTTGAACGGGTTACGGTCATCGAGGCGTCGTGTCGAACGACCTGTGCGCCAGGTGCCATTGATATATTGGTCGCCGCTGATGGCGTAGGTCGCGAAGGTTGGAATTGTCATTGTCTTACCTTGGGCAGGTAGCCGCGTTGATTGAGGGTAGGTGAGGGCAGACCCTCTGGAATGTGTCTTTTCAGCTGCGGATCCAGGCGCGCCCCCAGGAGTTGAGGGTGTATTCCTCTTGGGGCCAGACGCCTGGCGCGCGGCTGGCTTCGGTGATTTCCAGCTCTGCCGAGAACTCCAGGCGGTTGCGATCGGCATCGACCACCATGAAGAACAGGTTATTGCCCGGACCGTGGCGACCCGGGCCAAAGAACAACGTAATCCGCTCCTTGGCGAAGCGGTCGCCCCAGTCACGAATGTCATTCCACTCGTTGGTTTCGTAACAGTGATGATCCCATTCGTTTTTCGAACCGCGGAAAAACGCCAGCGAGTGGTGCTCGTCGTCTGAACGCAGGAAGCAGGTCGTGAGCTGGCCGCTCTGCTCATCGACGACATTGTCCGAGACCGTGAACCCTACCGTGTTGACGTAAAAGTCGATCATCGCTTCCAGCTCGGTGGTCTGGAATACCACATGCTGCAGGCGACCCGGCATACCTTTGCGGTCGGTGGTGACGGCGCCATGAGACACACCAAACACGGTCTGCCGGCCCTGGGGGTCACGGATTTGAAAGGCGCCAGCTTCCAGCAGCGGCGAGTCGAGCGCTTCGACGTTACAACCCTTGCCCGCCAGATGCGTGCGCAGTTCGCTCAAGCGCGCTTGGCTGCCCAGGTCGTACGCGGCCGCGAGCAGGCCGCTGTGATCGGCGGGCGAGATCAGAATGGCCCGTAGCGGCCCTTGGAGCAGCCAGCTGCCGTCTGCCTGCGCCAGGCCCTCCATGTCCAGCAGGCGCCGATAGAAGTCAACTTGCTGGTGGGGCGCTTTGCTCGCCAGGTGTAAGTAGCACAGGCGTGCGGGGGTAGAAGTCTGCAAGGTTTGCATAAACACCTCTGGGGCTGAAGGTTCAGGGGTAGACGGGGGCCATGGCCGGCTGATCCGCACAGGCGCTTGTCGGGGGGATGCCGAACAGCGCCTGCAATGCGTCAGCGGCCTGGTCTTGTGTGGCCAGGTCGAAAATGGCGGCCACATAGCGATCCGGGCGCAGCAGCACAAACGTGTGGCTGTCGCCGAGCAGGTCCTTGAGCGCATCCTCGCGGTCGTGCAGCACGGTGCAGCCGGGCAGCGATGGCAGGGCCTGCACGTGCGCGGGCAGGATCAGGATGCGCTTGGCCTCCAGGTGGTTCCAAAGGCCGTGGCGCAGTTCATCCAGGCGCTGGCGAGTGGGGTCGCCATATTGGATCAGGGCAAAACCTGCACCGATGGTCGTGTCCAGCAGTTGTGTGTGGCCTTGGGCATCGGTCAGCAATGGCTGAGGAAACATTTGCCCGCAGGCCAGCTTCCCGGCCTTGCCTTCGGGCAATACCAGGCCTTTGGTAAAACGCGGTTTGGGCTTGAAGCGCATTTGCAGGAAGTAATCGCGCAGCGGCGGCACCAGGCCTATTAACGCGAATGCCGTGCTGATCAGGCGAGCTCGCAGCGCGGTGGCCGGCGCCATGACCACGCCAAGGTTCAGGGCCAGCTTGATCAAGGCCCAGGCATGGTCGCGCCGCTCGCTTTCGTAGGACAGCAGGGCGGTCGCGGCCATTTGGCCCTTGAGCACAGCGATCAGCTTCCAGCCCAGATTGTGCGCATCGCGAACGCCGCTGTTCATCCCTTGCCCAGCGTAGGGCGGGGTCAAGTGCGCGGCATCGCCGGCAAGAAATACGCGGCCGACCTGCCAACGCTCGGCGACGCGGGCATGAAAGGTGTAGACCGTCTTGCGCACGATGGACACCGGGGCATCGCCCTTGAACGGACGAAGCAGCGTGTGCAGGCATTCGGGGCTGAGCACCTGCGCATCAGTTTCGCCCGACTTGAGCTGGAACTCAAAGCGCCGAGTATGGTGCGGGCCGGGCACTTCCACCACCGGGCGCCGAGCATCGCAATACACGCGGGTCTGCCAGAAGGGGTCGTCATCCCGGTCGGTATCGACCACCAGCCAGCGTGAGGAGAAGCTCGACCCTACCATCTCTATCCCCAGTTGCTTGCGCACCGGGCTGCGACCGCCGTCGCAGGCGATCAGGTAGCTGGCCTTGACGTCGAGCAGGTGGCCATCGGCGTCCTTTATCAAGGCACGCACGCCGTGCGGGTCTTGAGTGAACTCCAGCAGCTCATGATTGAAGCGTGCAGTCACGCTCGCAAAGCGTTCAAGACCGGTCTTCAGCGTGTGTTCGAACAGCGGCTGGCGAAAGGCATTGCGTTTGGGAAACCCATACACCTTGCCGGTGGGCTCGACCTTGCCAAAGCAACGCCCGCCCGCGCGGGTGAAGTAATGCACGCCGTAGCCGGGCACCACATCGCGTAGCACGGCGTCGTCCAGCCCGATCGCCTGCATGGTGCGCAGGGATTCATCGTCGATCGAGACCGCGCGGGGTTCGGTCACGGTACCGGCTTTGCGGTCGATGATCAGGGTATCCACATGGGCCTGGCCAAGCAGGTTGGCCAGGGTCAGTCCGGTGGGGCCGGCGCCGATGATCAGGACTTGAGTGCTGAAGCTGTTGAGGGTTGTCATTGTTATTCCCTTCCAAAGGTTTCAGTCCGGCTGCGCGGGGCGGTGAGTCAGGGCCGCCATGCGTTGCGAGAGTGTCTGCGCGAGGGCCTGCATCTGTTCCCCTTGTTGCGCTTCCTGGGCGTTGTCGCGCTCCTCGATCGGGCGTACGCAACTGATGCTGCCCAGCACCTTGCCGTCGCTGTCGAAAATCGGTGCCGCCAGGCCGTAGACGCCGGGATCGATTTCCGCCGCACTGGCGACATAGCCCTGGCGACGCAGTTGCTGCAGCGCGCGACGGAACTGTTCCCAGGTCTGGCCCAAGTGGCTGGCGCGCACTTCATCAGGGTTTTCCAAGAACAGTTGGTTGTGCTGGCGCGAGGTCATGTTGGCGAGAATCGCCTTCGACGTCGCGCCGAGGAAAAGCGGCCTGGGTGAACCCCGGGAGTAGCTGACCTCACTGAACAACTCGCCATGCTGGTGGATACACACCACCTGGTCCTTGAACAGCCGGCAGATCAGCCAGACCTGTTGCTCGCTCCAGCGTGGCAGGTCGTGTTCCAGCGACTGTGCCGCGCGCACCAGGGGGTCGCTCAGCCGCAGTTGGCGGTCCCAGGTGATAATCCGCGCGCCGAGTGCGTAGCGTCCGGCTTCGACCTGAAACAACAGGCTCGCCTCGGCCAGTTCGCGCACATAGCGGTAGATGGTCGAGCGGGTATAGCCGAGTGCGGCGCCCATTTCGTCGACCGCCCAGATCGGGCTGGCTTCGGTGAATAAATCCAGCACCCGCAGCATGCGTTCCAGGCTCGAACCTTTGCTATCGGCGTCCTGCTCGGTCAGCTGTTCTGCTTCAGACAATGGCTGCATGGCTTACTGCTCGTCGGCGATGTTGTTGCGCAGAATGCCGATGCCGGCTATCTCGACTTCGACGGTATCGCCGGGCTTCATCCAGACCGGTGGTGCGCGGAAGGCGCCGACGCCGCCGGTGGTGCCGCTGACAATCACATCGCCGGGCGCCAGTTCGGTGAAGGTGGAGCAGTACTCGATCAACTGGCTCACACTAAAAATCATGTCGCTGGTGCAGGTGTGTTGCATCACTTCGCCGTTCAGGCGCGTGGTTAATTCCAAGTTCTGCGGGTCGCCGATCTCATCGCGGGTTACCAGCCAGGGACCGAAGCCGCCGGTGTTGGGGAAATTCTTACCCGGCACGAACTGAATGGTGTGCTTCTGCCAGTCGCGGACGCTGCCATCGTTGTAGCAGGCATAACCGGCCACATAGTCCAGTGCATCCGCTGCCTTGACGTGCCGCGCGGTTTTGCCGATGACCACCGCGAGCTCGCCTTCGAAGTCCAGTTTGTGCGAAGCCTTCGGACGAATGATCGGCTGCAGGTGCGCCACCTGGCTGTCGGCGAAGCGCGTGAAAATCATCGGATGGGTTGGCATGTCACGCCCGGTTTCACGCACGTGGGTGGCGTAGTTGATGCCGATGCACAGCACTTTGCCTGGGTTTGCGATCACCGGCAGGAACGTCACGTCCGCCATTGCGACGCGGGGCAATGACGCCAGCACGGCTGGGGTCAGTTCCCCCAGGCGATGGGCGATGATGGCTTGCTTTAGGTCAGCGCCAAAGGTGGGTTTGACCGATTCCAGGTCTATCAGTTGATCACCGTCGACCACACCGTAGGTTGTGCGACCTTGAACACTGAAGCTTGCGAGTTTCATGAAATGTCCTCTCGAAAAGGATGCGGGAGATGGCGGCAATGGGTTCAATCTAGCCCTGCGCATTAATCCTGTAAAGTGGGATTTATGCATAAATCCCGCAATACGAAATAAATGCGATCTTACTGTTCGATCATCGGATCCAGCCCGGCAATCGGGCAACCCGCGTCCTTCCAGCAAGTGGATGGTCACGGGCGTTTTGTTTGGAGGAGAGGGAGGGTGCGACTTAGCGCGGTGCCCAGCAGCCGTGCAGTGACATGCGCATGCGGAACGGGATCTTGATGCGTGCGAGGGGGCCGGCGGCCATGTCCGTGGCGTCCAGCACCACCAGTTCGCTGCGGCCTTCGGCAATCAGGTTGAGCAGGCAGACCACATAGCCATCGCCTTCTGCGGCCTGCGCGGAGCGCGGAATGAAAATGGGTTCCTGGAAACAGCCGCTGTCGCCGGGAAACCAGGCATCGGTGACACCGGTCGTGAGGTTGAGGTGAACCAGAAGGTTGAAAAACTGGAACGGCATCGGCCCGTTCGACGGGTTGTATGGGCGCTCTGGATCGAAGGCGAGGAGGAACCCATGTTCATATTTGCGCCCAATGTAGCGGTCATCACAGCGGGGAAACTCGCAGGGATAGTCCGTCAGCGCCTGGGGTTGCAGTTCATCTTGCGCACTGTTGAGGTCAAACACCCAGCGCATCAGGCTGGCGGCCAGGGTCTCCGGTGGCGGTACGAAACCGTCCGCCTGGGGGAAGAAATAGAATATGTTGCCGCCGGTAACCGGCATGTCCACATAGACTTTGCCGTCTTCATCGAACGCATTCAGGGTATGGCCCTGGAAGCCGTCCTTGGGCCCTTTGAACCAGCGCACGTCGCGCGCATGGCCGTGACGGGGCACCACGGCAAACAGCTGGGGCAACTCGGGCTGCCACTGAAAATGCTGGCCGCCTTTTTTCATGCGCTCGACGTCCACCGTCAACGGGATCAGCGGGAACACCACATACCTTTCCGTGACCGCGAAGTCGTGGACCATCGCGGCGTAGGGCGCCTGGAACCAGATTTCATGCAGCAGCTTGCCCTCCGGCGATATCTCGAAATAGGCCATGTCGGGTGTGCCGTCGCCTTTGGCTTCGTAACTGAAGGCCAGCAGGTTGCCGGTGATGGGGTCGAGCTTGGGGTGGGCCGTGAACGTTGCAGAGTTGATCTGCCCGTCGAAATTCCACTCGCCGAGGGTTTCCAACGTCTGTGGGTCCAGGGCCCAGGGCATGGCATCTTCCTTGAGCGCCAGCAGGACATTGTTGTGCGGGATCACCGAGGTGTTGGCGGTGGTGTTGTTTTTTGCCGCGAGTGGGTCGTTGGTGTAGACGTTGCGGTACACGCCGTTGAGCGAACGCCCTTCACGGCGTTGAGCGACCAGACGATCAGTCAACACATAGCGTCGACGCAGCGAGACGTTGCCGCCTTCAAAGTAAAAACCGCTGAGCAGGGCATCGCCGTTGAAGAAAATATCGCTGCCGAGCATGGGCGGGTACTGCGGGTCCGGTGACACCTGATAAAAAGCGCCACGGATCGCCTTGGGGACGGCGCCTTCGATCTCAAGGTCATACACTTCACCCTCGACGCGGCTGGGTGCATACAGCGACCCGGAAAATTCGGGGGTATTGGGGAATGGCGTATTCATCGCGTTATCTCATTGATCGATTTGGTTGACGTCGTTCAGGCGGATTGGGTTGACAGGGCCTGCCCACAAGGCTTCACGCCTCGACGGAAACGGGCCACCACCAGGCACGAGATGATCAAGGCCAGCATATATGCGCAGGCGGCGAGCCAACCCACCGCGCGAAAGTGCCCTTCGCCGACTACTAGCGCGGCGCCAAAGGGGCCAAGGCCCTGACCGACGAAAATCGCGGCATTGCCAAGGCCGGCCAATCGACCGGTGGGGTCGAGTTCGGCGGCCATGGACAGCAGGTACGGCAAGCTGAAAAACCACACCATATGAATTAGGCAAGCCGTGGTGGCGAACGCCACGGTGCTGTCGCCGTAGACCATGATCAGGGTTGCCAGTAATGCGGTGCCGAAGCTCAACAGTTGCGGGAACAACAGCCCCAGACGCCGCCCGATCAGCCCGGAAAGGCCGGCACCCAGGGCGCCCGCCAGAATGCTGCCGCCGAGGATGGCACCGATCTGCTGGGGCTCCAGGCCCAGGCTTTTACCGATGCGTTCCTGATACACCCACAGGGCGGAGTGCCCGAAGAACAGCAGCGCGAACAGCGCGATCAGCAGCATCGACGTCAGCCCGAACGGGCGGGCTGCGCCATGGGCGATGCGTTGGACGTCCGGGTAGTGCCTGGGTATTCTCCAGCAGCCGAATGCGGCGAGCAGACTGGTGATGGCCAGCAAGCCAAAGGCGCCCCGTACGCCAAACAACTGCAGCAGCAGCGGCATCGAGGTCACCAGCAGCATGCCCCATAACAGGTTGCCGATATTGATCACCGCAAATGTCGCATCTTTGGACCTGCGCAGTGCCGCGGTCGCATACACCACCGCCATGACCGCGCCACCGCTGGCGCCGCAGATGATCCGGAGCAGCACCAGCCACGTCTGGCTGTGAAGCTGGGTGCTGACCAGGTTGCCGGCAGCCAATATCAATAAGGCCACCAGGGCAAAGCGGCGGCGGTCGACACGGGCCATGAGCAGGGCGCATACGCCGCAGGCGATGGCCATCGCGATCAGTTCGGCGGCGAAAATCACACCGATGGCATTGAGCGGCACACCCAGTTGATCAATCAACGCGCCGCCCAGAATCGGCTGGATCTGTAGCGTTCCCAGAGAAATGACCATCATCAGGCAAATAGCTCCCAGTGATTGCTTGCTGTCGATGGAGTCGAGCGCATTCATCACACATCACCTCAGTCAGAACTTATGGACGTAGCGAACTTGCACTGCGTAATCGGTCTTGCTGCGGTTCTCTACCCCGGTTTCTTTATAGGTATTGACCCAGAACGCCTTGTCTTCGGTAATTTTCCAGAACAGGCCGGGGCCAATGCCCAGTACTTTTTCGCGAGAATTACTCAGGCGGTCGCCGTTGACCTGGTCATCCGAAATCTGCCTGAAGTAATAGCCGTTGATCCCGACTGAAACCTTCGGGAACACCTCATACGAAGCCGTAAAGTTGGCCCAGGCCGATTGCCCCGATTGGGTGTCGCGCACCGGCCGTCCTTCAAAAACCTGCGTCGAACTGCTTGCCGGGTCGTTGTTCTTGAAGTTGTACAAGTAATTCAGGCGCCAGCTCACTTCCCAGCGCGGTGCCGGCATCAAGGTCGCGGCCCAGTAGGGGTTGAAAGAGAAGTAGTTGGAGCCGGTATTCAAGTCCTTGTGTTTGTCGAACTTGCCGGTGGGCAGGATCGTATCGAAGGCCACGCGCTGAACAAACACCGGCCGGCCTTCGGCATTGACGATCGGATCGAACTGGATCTGCGGGCCGACAGTGACGTCGCCCAGGCCAACGCCGTTGTCCTTGAGTTTGGCGCCGTTGTCGCCAAAGTCGCCGTCCAGCGAGATCACGGGTACCAACAGGCTCCAGCCCAGGTGCGCGCCGCCGCCGATGGTGTCGGGTGAGTAATAGCTGAATTGGTTGATCAAGCTAATGACATTGATCTTCGGGTTATCGAAGTTGCGGTTGTCCTTGCCGCCATTGTCACGAATGCTGCTGGCCGTACTGAATTTCAGATAGGTCTGATGCGTCAGCCCGGGAGGCCCGGCAAACCCGTCGTAGAAGCTGGTGCCGCCCAGGTTGATACCGCTGGGTTGGCTGACGGAGGGCGGAGGAGGGCCCTCTGCAGCATAGGCGGCAAGTGATACGAAGCTCAGAGCCAGGCACGCTGGCAAGGATGGTGTCAGTCTCATTGACGTCGCTCTATTATTGGAGTTGTGAGCTGGGGTTGCTTCCCCTGGCACTTCAACTTTAATTCTTGAGCTTTCCTGTTGCTTGAACCCAACGGTCAGAGTTGACTGACAGCGCCATATCGAAGGATCGATCTACCACAGGCCGGCAAAACCTAAAATAATCTGTGGACGTGGGTTTGTTTGCCTTGTTTCACGCGTGTGCCGAGTTCGCCAACTAGAACCGCGACTTGCGCCCGGTGCGCGGTGACTTCAGCACGGCGCTTTCAGGTCAGCACAATCCGTTTATCGGCAGCATCCATGGCCAGGATGTCTTTGGCCTGGAGTTGGCACATACGATGATATTGATCAGTGGTACGACATAGCCTTGGGCAAGGCGCCCGGGTTTATTTACAGCCGAATGAGCAATTTCACGGTTTTAGATAATTAGTAGTCGTATTTTTGGTATTTAGTTCGGTGCGCTCTTAGGCAGCTCATGAGCATTTCTAACATAGCACCTGGTTTAACATAATATACATTATGCGTAAGGCGAGCATGTTCGTGTGTGTTGCGTTACTCAGGAAATTACCTAGGCTCAACTGCAACGCTTCCTACCATAAGGAGCAGCTTCAGCTGTTGCGCTTATGCCTGTTGTTCATTTGAAAGACATTTCCGTGCCCTCCGGACTCGTTGGTTGGTTGTTGACCGATGACCGTGGACGACCACGCTATTGGTCGACAGTCTGGTCTGCACTGGACGGTGCGAGCTTGGCGCCGTCCACACTACGAACCCAATTGTCCGTGATCGAACAGCTGTACCAGTCAGCCAGACGGCTGTACCAGGCTGACTGCCTTGATTGCTTGATTGCGGAGCTCAAATTCGATGAGCTTGAAGCCTGTCTTGAGACGTTTTTCATCACGGCCAGAAATCATGGTGCCCAGACTGCCGCCAACTACCATCCCAACTGGCGTGTGGCCTACGTTTTCGTCAAAAGTTGTGTTCAGCGTCTGGTGAAAAGTCATGCCGATCCTGACATGCTTTGGCTGCTGAGCATGCGCCTGGAGCGTCTGGAGAAGCTGTTTGACTCGCTGGGTATGGCGCCCGCGCCGCCGGCAGAAATTGTCCGAGCGTTGCCAAGCCCAGTGCTGGATGAGTTTTACCAGATCATTGATCCGTACTCGGTTCGTAATCCCTTTAGAAACAGTACGTTACGCTGGCGTAATTACGTATTGTGCCTACTCATGTTGCATCTTGGATTACGCCGCGGTGAAACCCTCGTGCTGCCTATGGATGCATTAAAAAGCGAAAAACGCTTCACCCCGACCGTAGAAACTGTCAACTGGCTGAACGTCGGCGACAATCAGTATCAGCGTGATCCGCGCCAAGAACAGCCCAGCCTAAAAAACAACAATGCCGCCCGGCAGCTGCCTGTGCCGCCAGCGTTGGCCAGCCTCATCAGGACCTTTGTCGAGAGCTACCGACCTTCGACCCGACACAGCTACTTATTTTCCTCGCTGGAAGGCAATCCACTATCATTACGCCAGGTCAATGGTATTTTTGTCACCATCACAGGTGAGCTCACCACTGAAGCGCGCTAAACACTTCAGCGGTATCGCGGGGCCGGCCGCATTACACCGCACGATATGAGGCATACGTGTGCGACTGTCAGGCTTCATCAATTTGTAGAAAATGGCGACGACCTCGAGATGGCAATCCAGAGACTGCGAGCTTTTTTTGGCTGGGCCCGCACCTCGGATATGCCACGACGGTACGCACGAGCTTTTTTTGAGGATCGCTTAGCCACCGTTTGGAACCATGCATTTGACGTCCATGTCAGCCATCTGCGCTCCTGAAAGGGACAGATGAAGGAGCAACGCATGCAGCAGAGTCAGTCGGGCTTTCTTGGTAACGCAAAACTGCTAGAGGCGTTGGCTCCCCTGCCTCCCCTGCCCTCTGTAATCCGTTATTGGGATGATTTTGCAGACTGCTGGAAAACCATAAGAAATCCCGAGGAAAACGCATGGTCCTTTGAGGTTAATGGTGAGTTCCTAGAGTTTGATTTCAGTTCCTTTGACGGAGAATTGATACACCTAATGAAGTTGTGGCTTGCTCGTTCCGTCTCTGAATTGGCAGGCGCAACCATCAAAATGTATTTCCAGGCACTTCAGAAGCTCGATAATAGCCTTATATATACGACGCTAGACCTCTCACTAACCCTGCCTCTGAGTGTCGATGCTAAGTGGCGAGGCGAAATAGTTACGGCGTGTAATAACCATCAACTATGCGCGCTAAAGTCGCTACTGTTATTTTGCTGTAGTCAATCCGTGGGTGTTCTGAACAACGATTCCAGACCCCGAATTGCGTCACTTCGTCAACACCCCGTGGATAGGTACGCCAGTGTCCGGAGCGGTGACGTATTTTTTGATTCGTATGAAGACCGGAAAGTTATTGATTTTCTGGATTCGATCAATGACCTTTCAAAGCATGACTTGGGAAATGTCAAAATATCCCTTTTAATCAGCGCCTGTATTTTATGTATTTGCTATCAGCTTGCAATGCGCCCCAAGCAGATTGCAAAACTTAGAATCGAACATTTAAATATATTTAATTTTGAAAAATCCCACAGTGTGCAGTTGCGATTTTTTCGAGGAAAACAACGCAAGGGCACGCCACCTATCCCGATGTTACGAAAAATAAAGCGCGAGTGGGCGAATATATTTGTAGTGTTGCATCGCCGGCGAACCACGGACCAAGCGTACCCTCAAACACCCGGCGCTCTAACCGATTCCTTGTTTGGCCTGACGCCATCAGGCGTCGGCGCATCGCTAGCAAGACTCACCGCAGAACTTGGGTTGGATGGACGTAGTAGCACCGATTTCAGACATAGTGCTGCGCAACGTATGGTGGACGCTGGTGCCACCCAGGAAGAACTAGCTGAATACATGGGGCACAGCTGGTCAATGACAGGGCTGGTTTATTTTGAATCATCACCGACGCAGGCCGAACGAGTGAATCGGGCACTCGCTATTTCTCCGATATATAGCAAAATTGAACGTATTGCGAAAAACCGAACGATCAGTGCTGAGGATTTATCGAACGCACTACCCGTGCACCAAATAGGAGGCATGCCACACGGAATACCGATAGCGGGAATAGGCATGTGCACCCTTGGACAGGGACTTTGTGCAAAAAATCCGATATTGTCATGTTATGGCTGTGATCGTTTCTTAGCTGTCAAGAACGCGAAAATTCATGAAGAGGTTCTTGAGGGGCTGCGACCCGTTGTACTGCAATTTTACAATGCATCCAGAGGCGAGAACTATTCCCCCGCTTATTCACAGCTGCAAGGTGTTTTAGAACGGGTGGAAAGGATTATTGATGAGTTAAACGGTTCCGTCGATAATGAATAATAATTTTAGGAATTTTATTGAGGCAAACAAAATCCTTGCAATGTCTAAAGACGTCAACTGGGACATTCCGACCGCACCTGATGGAACCGTAAAAAAAGGTGAGGGATGGCCCCTATTCCATATGGCAGATAATCCCCGAGTCCCTTATTGGCTTGCGGACTTTGGGACCGACATAAAATGCCTGGCGTTGATCAACGAGGAGCGAAGCGCACAAGGAGTACCCGCAATCGCAAGGGCAAAGCTTACGAACTCGTGGCAGGACTTAATCAAAGCGTGCGCAATTCACTACATTTATGTGAAAGGTGTGTCCGCAGCGCATGCGAGCCAATACATTGTCCGAACCATTCGTATCATTGCATCTTGTTGTGGCAAAGCTGAGCCGTGGGAATTGAGTGTTGATCACATTGCGACTGCTCTTAAATACGCATCACTGTTACAGCCTTCCGGTCAACTGGCCAGAGGAATTAGAAATTCGGTACAGCATATATTTGACTTTCATTGTCTGGTTGATCGCACTCCTTTGTTGTCTGCAGTTAACGTCAAACGCCGTAACAGTCGCGAGGATACGTCTAATTTTCGACAAAACCTTTCGGAGCGCAAACGCACAGAGCGCCTTCCAGATTACAATGCATTCTGGGAACTGATCCGAATTGTTTTTACCGAAGATCCACAGACATTTTATGATGAGTTGCGGTTTGCGCAAGCTAAAATTCTGGTGCTCTGTGGGTTGCGAATGGGCGAAACACCACTTATACCAGTCGATTGGTGCCAGGAGTTCTCTCATCTGAGTAAAAAGGGCATTCCCGCAGGCGAGTTCGGCGGTATTTCGTCATCGATTGCTCTTAGATATTTTGTTGAAAAAAGAAGTATTTCGGATAAAGATGGGAAACTCTTATATCCGGATATACAGCACATTCCCGAGATGTTCAGGGAGATTATTATTGATTTTCTGAATCGGGTGCTCTTGCTCACCCAGCCGCTCCGCGCCACTCTTGAGAAACAGTATCAATCCAATCGGATTTTGGCTGACTTTCAACCGGACGAATTGGTGGCCGCAGCAGATCTATATCCGTATTTGACTGGCAATCCATTTGTATTTGAAGATGACGACGAAGTTCGATTAACTGCGCAGTATAGAAAAAATTATGACATTGGCGTACTGGACGAAATTGAGAGTCGACAGTTGTCATTAAAAGAACATGGAGGAAAAGTGAAGAATGTCGTGCGGCAGTATTTCGCCGTGCTGCGTAGAGGGTATGAATCGCTCACTCCTTTCCGCACAGTGTCCGGGGTGCCTTGTAAGGTAAATTTCAGAAAGGGGTACTTTAAGGTATCGGAGTTAGAGCAATTGGTGAGATTAAGAATGCCATCCAAGCTCTCACCTCTAAAGCCGTTGCGCACCGCTGCGGGCTCGATACCTCCCCATAATATGTTATTTCTTGCGCCCATACGCGCGCTATCAGAAGGAAGAAATGATGGGCTATGCGATATTCGAAAATACTGCTTTGTTGGAATCCTCGATACGGTCGATTTACGAAGCCACTATTACAAAAGTCAAACTTCAAACACCACTTTTTTTCAGCGGTATGGGCGCAATAAAGAAACCCAAAGCCTTACAATAAATAGTCATTCTTTTCGTCACGTTCAAAATAGTGAGCTCTTTAGGATGGGCGTAGCTGACACGATTATAACTAAGCGTTACGGCCGTCGCAGTGTTGAGCAGTCGTACCGGTACGATCACCGCAGCTTATTAGAAGAACTTGCTTCAATGGAACTACCGCACACGGCACTTGATATTATGCCAACAGGTAGTTCGCAAGTGCTAGAGATGATCCTAAGTGGCAAGGTATCCGGTCCGATTGTTGAAGAGTTTCGAGAGATTCAGGCGACAATGGGCGATGAGGCGGCATTTCTCTTTCTGGCGGGAGAAGCTGATGGGTTTCACGTTACGCCTTATGGATTTTGCATTAACAGTTTTATGACCAATCCTTGTCCAAAGCATTTAGAGTGTTACGGCGGCTGCCGTCATCTTTGCGTTACAGATCTGAAAAGTCATCAGCAAAATCTATTTGGGCTTCGTGAAAAAATCGCCTTAGCCGTTAATAAAATAGAGGCTCGATTCAGTGATAGTATCGGAAGAGCAAATCAATTGGATCATGCAAAAAAAACGTTAGAAAATATTGATAAAGCATTGGCATGTCGACCAGGTGAAAACCCTTTCCCAGATGGTCCGGATTTGTCGGTGCAGGTCCATCAAGTAGACTTATTTGAAGGCTAGCCGCTTTTGCGCTAAGCCCTGTTACGTGCCTAGCGGAGTCAATATGCCAGCACCGAGCAAGCCAGTACGCCGCACCGTAAATGCGGTTGATCTTGATGACAATCTACTTTGCGTTCTTGAGTCCATGCTGGAAAACGATGAGAGAATAACTGCCCATGCCATTGTGCGTAGAATGGAGAATCTAGGCGCCGTTTCCACTCTCACGCGGGACACATTTCGCAGAGACCTAATTGCTCACTATCAACAATTGCAAACGACCCGAAACCAATGGGTAGAACGAGCGAAAAAGAACTCTCAAAAACGGCTAATAGCCAGTCTTGCAATGAAAGACGAACGTATAGAAGATTTAGAGCGGCAAGTAGCTCTGCTCACGGCCTCTCACAAGGCTATTATCCTAGCTGTGGGCGAGTTGGGTGGTGTACGTGCATGGCAGCGATTTTTTCCTCATTACGATGAAGATACGCTGATGGTCCTGCCCAGCCTCAACGTGCATAGGCCTGACTAGACGCCGCTCTCCCCTCCCCTGATCGTCGCGACAAATTAGCTGAGCAGCCCCTTCCTTCTGTAATCAGTGCCTCGAGCCGGACAGGATGTAACCCTCCCCGGTAGTTGCTACTGGCAACACACGTTCAGGGCGATGGCTTCCCTTCTGCGTTGAGGCGACTTTTGGCGCGTGCAACAACGGCCATTGCTTCAGCAATGAAAGCGGCGTCACCTGTGTCGTGAGCATCAGCCAAAAAGACAGCTACGGCTTCTGAGTCCACGAGCAAGTCTGCTGGGTCATAATCATAAATTGGCTCTGTCATCTGATCACCTGGAGAGAATAATGAACCCGAAACCCAAAGCTAAAAATACGAGCTGGAATGTCAAACGCCAGTAGGCAGCTGATGCCACTGGCGATTTAATCATACCCCTGACTCACGATCTCCTATCGGCCATCAAGTTGGCCAGCGGCGACACACTCGACCAGGGAGTAAAACATAACGGCACGATAATCCTGACTGCTGTAGTTTCGTAAGATGAGCGACCCGCGTTACCCCAAAGAAATTTAAGATCCAATCGGTCAATTAAGTGAGCTATGCGAAGTTGCAATCCACTTGACCAAGCGTTTGCAATGGATCTGACCACCGATTCCATCGGATCTTACCAGCATGTTTAGTCAACATGATCGGCGGAGAGCTGCTCATTGCTGCCGGTGGCGACAGGCGGTCATCGACCCATAGCTGCCGGTGACGATAGTCAAAAACTCGAGGAGCACCGTCGCTTGGGGGCGCGTTACTGCAATCTGGCGAAAACTTGTGCAGCAATGGTCCCAGTGGTTTGCTGGCAGCGGTGCCTAAGTCATTACTTTTCGTACAGTGCTTAATGACCCGCGAGCGTCAAGAAGTCAGGCTTTTACACGCCAGGATTAGGTTGACGCTGACCAAATCCAGCGATCGCCGAAACCCCTCCTTCAACGGATCCAGCTCTAGTGCGTCCTCAATAGCTTGATCATTCATTGCGGCGCTGACACATGCACCAAGCCCCAAATCAGCGGCAGAAAGCGAGAGTGTCTGCAGTATCGTCATAACCTCGCCAATCAATCGTTGACGAACAAAATGACTCAATCTATTGGATCAACGTACAAATGGGTGCGCTAACGGCAAGCGGCCTCCCCAAGAAACCATATCCCGGCTGAGGTGAAGGGGCCTTTTTAAATAAGCCGCGAAATAATTCTGCAGGTTACTCCCTCGGTGCGCGCTCGGCTCGACCGATTGCGTCTGCCACTTCCTCAGCTAGTTCAGCACCTGCGGCAAATACCGCCTCCAGCGTTTGCTGCGCCTCATTGTGCAATCGCTGAATCTCCAGGGGCGTCGTCTGGACGGTATCAGCGTTGGCTAGCGCCGAAACGGCGGCATCCCAGGCTTGGCGGGCTACTTGATAGGCATTACTGGAATGCTTAAGGGATTTACTGTCAATCATAGGCAAAGTCGTGGCTCCTTTCACGCGCTGTTGAAGTCCATAGATAGCTGCGTTTCCAACGCGGCTTCCATTCCAGCCTATCAAAATAAATTCTCCCATACTTTAGGAACATTCCTAAAAAATAACCGTTGATTCGGCGAAATCTACGTGAATCAGCGGCCAAGCTTTTCGATGAGGAAACAGATGACCTCCGCGGAGACCGATTACGCAGGAAAACTTACACAGGCACCCCGCGAGCGTTTCCTGATCGAGACGGATTTCGCAGCTCATAAACGGTTATTTGGACGACAGAGCCCTTATATTGCATCAAGGGTGCAGTTATCGATACGATAATAATTTATGCGCAGAGTCCGAGCAACAATAGAGAGGGCAAACGCCATTGCAAGATGCACCAGAGGAAGAAGGGAAATGTGTATTATATTAGGGTCAAAGCGCACATTGACGTAGATGCCGAGTCGGGTTTAGTCCATAGCACTGTACGGTAAGACAGCGGACATTTTGCAGGTCGATCAGTTGCTGCTCGTCGAGAAAACTTACGTTTCTGGCAATGCGGGTCACACCTGAGCGGGCAATCGTCCTGAGCAACAGAATCGCTAATTGATGTGGTCAACTAGCGCGCGTATAAAAGGCACGGCAACGGTAGCTTGATCGCTCTGGCGCGTCCTCAAACCGAATACGCAAAAGCCCAGATGTGAACCAGGCTCACCGAACACACAGAAGCTATACTGGAATCGCCCATGCACCTTTCACACAGAGAAACTGGCATGTTTGCTAGAAGACCGATCAAAATCATGCTTTTAGACGACCATCCAGTCATGCTGTACGCCATGGAGTCGTACTTGGCGAACGTGTCCGATATTCTCATTGTTGGAAGCTATAGCAGCGCCCAAGCACTCCAAGCAGCACTCCACTCCGAACCTGTTGAAGTCATCGTACTTGACTATTCTCTGAGCCCCGATGAAGTGGATGGCCTAAGCCTCATCCGCGCATTAAAAATAAGCTTCCCCACCATTCGATTACTTATAATTTCAGCGTCGCACAATCCGGCCACTGTTGCCATGACCATACGTGGCGGCGCGGACGGGTTTATTGGGAAGGATGCGGACCTATCTCAGCTACCGATCGCTATACGCCTCGTGGCCACTGGAAAACGTTACTTGGCTGCAGACATGCTCAAGCGACTCCACGAAAATGAAACTTCGCTCGGTGACAATAAAAGCCAGCACCTCTCCGAAGGCGCAAGCACCATCGCTGCACTAATTAACAATTCAAAGCTGACCGCTCGAGAGCACGAAGTCCTTCGCTGCTTCCTGGACGGACTATCCGTCTCACAAATTGCACAAAAATTCTCACGAAGCGTCAAAACAATCAGTACTCAGAAGCAATCAGCCTTCCGAAAGCTAGGACTGAATAACGATAGCGAGCTCTACAAAGTACGTGATCAATTGGATGCACGCTAAAATGTTACGTATAATAGTATTAGCAATTTTGCTTATAGTCAGTAGCGCTATTTTCGCTGAGCCAGAAAAAATAAACTTAACTCAAGCCGAGCAACAATGGATCGAAAACCACCCAATAGTGCGTTACACCAGTGCAGCCAGCTTTATATCGGACAACAGATCATTCTACATTAATCAAATAGCCCTACTGAGTGGAATTCAATTTAAAAGAATAGACACTAACAGTTGGAGCGAAGCCAAAAAGCTTGTAAGCCTCGGAAAGCTTGATGTAATAACAGCCGTTACCATTAACCAGCTCGATCATGATTTTTTTAATACCCTCTTAAAATCAGATAATTACTATTTAACTTCAACAGTAGCTGTCACGCGCAAAAACGAGGTTTCTGACGTGGCGCCACTAAAGCTTGACGGCAAAACAGTGGCGCTCGTCGGAGGCAAAGTAATTAACGACTATCTTCGCCGCAACTACAAAAAAATCACTCTTCTAACGTATAACAACCCTACCCTCGCGCTTCAGGCATTGGCCGGCAAGCAAGTAGACGTTGTTATAGGATTAACTTTAGAGCTTGAGCCGATTATTAAAGATCATTTTTATGGTGTTTTTGAGTGGGCAGGGGTATTTCCCGGGATACCGGTCTCCTACGTAATGGGTATCAACGCATCGTCTCCAGAGCTAGCCTCGATTATCAGTAAGTCAATAAATTCTATCATTGCCTACCACGCCGAACGTACATTCGATCGGTTGTTGTTTGAAAGTAGCATGACTGCCCCTAGTTTGAATTCAGTCATAAGACACTATTCCATCGAGCTTATTACAGCCATCCTTGCCACTCTCGTCGTCGTGGCATTGGCGGTATACTCGAGGCGTGCTCAAAAAGCAGCGCAAAAAAGCGACGCAGATAAATCAGCATTTTTAGCGATGATGAGCCATGAGATTCGCTCTCCAATGAATGGAGTAATGTCTTCTATCGAACTCTTGCATACGACAAAACTAACTACCCAACAGAAAGATCTTTTAACATTGGCCATGAGCTCAGCCTCCAATTTGCTTGCACTATTGGACGACGTGCTGGACATATCAAAGCTTGAGGCCGGCATCATCACACCTGAATACTTGCCTACGAACATAAACAAACTAGCCCACAACCTCGTGAGTACATATAGAATCGCTGCCCTAAAACATCACACATCATTAAGCTTAAATACAAGCAACCTTACCAACATACTGATCGTCACCAGCTCGACTAGGCTCCAGCAGGTTTTATCTAATCTACTTTCCAACGCAATAAAATTCACACGGCATGGTAGTATAACGTTATCTATTGATTTTGACATCGCAACCCCAGGCTCGGGCCACTTAAAGATCAGAGTATCCGACACTGGGATTGGTATTGATAAATCGCATCAAGGAAAACTGTTTCAAGCGTTTGTTCAAGTTGACAGCTCCATTACTCGCCGATATGGCGGTAGCGGATTAGGTCTTTCTATTTGCAAACAGCTAGTAGAATTGATGGGTGGCCAAATAGGCTTAGACAGCGAACTAGGAAAGGGTACACAGGTGAGCATTACCCTTCCTGTCGAGTTCAAGCACAAAACTGAAGCAGCAGTAACCTCCCACTTGATACAACCACAACCAAAAACTTTCCCTCTTCCTGTGACTCAACTCCAAATATTAGTTGTTGAGGATAACCCCGTGAACCAGAGGACTATTGATTTACAGCTCACAGAACTCGGCTATAGTGCGCTGATAGTCGAAAACGGCTTAGAGGCACTCAACGTTTTAGAGCGTAAGCGCGATAAAATTGCAATTGTCCTTTTGGACTGCCACCTGCCTGATATGGACGGTTATGAGGTGGCACGTCGCATGCGACAACAAAGGTCACTCGGCTTTACCCACCTTCCCATTATCGCCATTTCTGCCTCAACCAATACAGAACATCAAAAAAAATGCATGGATAGCGGCATAGACGACAGCCTTCCAAAACCATTAAGCCTACCAAAGCTTAGAAAACTTATAGAACTTTGGGCGCCGCCACCCGAGGCTGCGCGAAGCGCTGCATCTATGACTGCACGCTCTGAATCTTTAAATACTTTATTCATCAGGACAAGCCTAGAAGATATCGTCAACTTACGAGAGGCTTTAGAAACCAAAGACTTAGCTCGGGCGCGCTATTATGCGCACAGACTGCATGGCTCAGCCCTCGCAACTAACACCCAAACAATTGCAAAGGCAGCTAAAAAACTAGAAGATATACTTGATAACCCCGAATCAACCAGCGACGGTCTGCTGAATCGCGTAGATTTCATCGAGAAATCCCTTCGCCGCATAATCTCAACAGATTAACGTAGGTCCTCCGCCCAAGGAGGTGATCAAACTGCCATAATTCCATAGGGAAACCAACCAACGTTACCGCAGCGGACTTTATAGGTCATACCTAGCATCATAAAGCACCCTTCTTCAACCAGGAGCAATAATCTTTCTGAACTGTCCGTGCAGCACATCTTCCTAAAAACGTTGCTGAGGTTACGGGATCCATCTAAATATAAATGGGCACCATTCTTAGCTATATAAGCGGATGCACATGACGCAACAAATTCATTCTTCTTCCAAACTCTTTAAGGCCCAAGTTATTGCCGAATGTGCTCGGACCAACAACTCGACAGCTCACGTCGCCTTGACCCATAACCTCAATACTAACTTCGCCCATAAATGGATTCAGGTGCATGCTCAGAAAAACCTAGCACTGCAGACTGTCTTAATTCCGGTCAAACCCGCGTCGTTGATAACGACGTATCAAGTTCCTCCGGCTACGGTCCTAATCGAAGTGCCGTATTCAAAAGGTGTATTAGTTGTGCGTGAGCCGGCAAAAATGCAGGGGTCGGCGATCGTCAAACCTCGGATTACAGCCTCAAGCGCTTGATAGCGCTGACGCGCTATCTCGGAGAAGGGGCAATGCCCATCGGTCTCAACTGGTGTAAGAATCAAACCCGACCATTGGCCCTTGGACGCTCGAATTGGCTGTTCGTTTGCTCTTTGCGCAGTGGCAAACGTGCGGCGGCAATCATGATTTTGATCCAGTCGGCGCGGCTCACTGGCGGTGTCGCTCATGAACCGCGCAGGTTAATCAAGTCAAGGGCAGTAATTAGAGTGATCAAAGTCGCAAGCGCTGTCACGGCTTATTGGTGAGCAAAGGGCGTGATATCTATAACCTTTGGCACTGTTGTGGCTAATATCGGGTGTAGTCGTTTTGAATTATTCCGAGGTGTAGCACTTATTTAATCAGACACGGCCAGCAGCTCAGGAAATCACGTCAACTAACTGCGTAAATAGTTAGGTAGGCATCGCATAGCCGAGCTTTTGGAAGTTCTTCTTTATGTCCTGGTAGCACGATGGAAGACTTTAAAGATCCTTCTAAGGAGGTCGTGCTTTCAGCAATTTAGATTTGAGAATCCCAAACCACCGTTACATTACCAGAATAGCGGCTGCCTGCGAACTCGCTCATTTTTTTTACGCTGTCCTGATTGACCTGAAAATGGAGTTCTGCACGTGCGTTGTCTACATAAAAGACTGGATGAAAGATCGTAGCGCCATTATTACTAAGTAGGTGACGATTAACGGGGCTGTGGTTTTTTTCAACTATGCCTGCAGGGAGGGTTACACGGGTTTCAACCGGCACGCGGTGGCCTGCGTCATTCTGGATGCCGCACCCGTCGTTAACAGCGTACTGGCATCGTAATAGCATCTTGAATCGCGGCGAGGACCATACTTGAAAAGTTTGGTTGGCAGACAGATTTTCTGGGCGGCGCCCCCGGTGTACCCACTGTTGCCAGCCACCGTCGGGATTTAACGAAAGTCGCTCTGCGCCAGGGGGAAATTTAACTTTTAGAACGTGTTGAACTTCGATTTTAAAATTTATCTGTATTAAGGAGGTCGTTGGCTTCATGACGTCGCCAAAATCAATGTCCTGCCGTGGACCAACAGTTAAGCTGGTTACACCTTGGTAGGTACCTGACTCCATCGACAAAGGATCAGGAGTCTCTAACTGATAAGCGATATTTACTGTATTCATCCGAAAGTTTTGAATGTACGTTTTGGATCTCTTTGCGCATTGTTGGCTGGACGGTGTCTTCCAAAAAAATTCATATGTATAACCTGATAATTTATTTCCAAGTGCAGAAAGACATGGAGCAGGAGCATTATTCCAATCCCCCCCTTCCCAATGTTGACCGGTATTACTCACGACATGCCTTGCACCTAAACCGGTGATTCTCATTTTGACGATCTTATAATCTCCAGATTGGGAGGTAACACGAATTTCCCTCCATGATGCAGGTACTCTGATCATTCCTCCTTTTCGTGGATCGGTATGATTTGCGTAAACATCCTGAGCTCTAAATGTTACGGGCAACTTTACGCTAAACCAATTGGAATTCTTACAATCAGCGGACCTCTGTACACAGTAACCCCAATTAGGAGTCGTATTTATTATTTTATTAAGCTGCGGATTCCTTGGGTCAGGAGAGTACTTCGCTGTTAGGTTGATTTGTGACGCTAACACTTGATTCGAGGCGATTGCTGCGATAGCTATAAAGACTACCTTTATGAATAAAGTTAGACCGGTAGTGTGCTCGATTTTGGACTTCATCATTTTTCAATCACCATGGTTTTTTTAGAGGCGCCCTCTATCAATTCATAGCTATAAATACGGCCTGCTACTTTCGTAAAACTGAAGGTTCTCCCGGGCAGCACATGATGCTTGCTTGTCGCCTGACAAGCGCTTTCTTTTTTAATTGAACAATCCTTGAATTCATCTAATTCTATCGTGCTGTTACCGGCGTTTTTCACATAGTATTCGACAGAACTATTTTGAATTATCGTATCGAAGCGGGTGTGCTTAGGGCGCACAAAAAATATAGCGCCATAACCGGTCATGATATTGACCCCTGCAGACATAGACTGCTTATATACCTCACGCTCTGTTTCGGTCACATTGAACTGGTCTTCCTTTTCCGGAACTACGGGTACAAAGCGCACGCGGTAGTAACGTTCTTGATCACGATCACCAACGTACAGTAGACGAGTGGCCTGCATCCCCTTCGCCGGCACGATCAGTCGGGCGGGGCTGGCAATCAGCCCCTTACGTTGCGCAGTGTCGGTAGCTAAGTCGTGCAACGGCGACTCTGTGGCGTTACCTTTTGCGTCGAAGTTCATTTCAAAAATATTAACCCGAACAAAAGCAGTGCTATCACCTCCATTGTAAACACGTTTGAGGTAAGTACTTTTTTCTGCGTCCATATAATCGTAAACGTTGCCTATATTGATACTTGGACCTGCCTGGATAGCGGTTGCGCAAAAGCTCAACAGCAATGCGGATACCAACTTTTTCATAGGGGGAAGCCTCTTTAACTAAAATTCTGGTTTTCGCTTTTCTACGCCAAGATACTGCTAATAGCAGAAGTACTTGTAGAGTTCGCACGACGCTGTACTTAAAACATGCTCCATGTGATTACGTTCAGGAATACGGGAGACACCAGACGAGGTTGTCTCCAGTACACCCTTGATTTACTCCAGTTTATCCTTTAGCCAGCTGACTAGAGTTGCTGCCTTCGACACAGCGCAGATCACCAGCCATCAACACATCGCCTTCACTAGGGAGGGTTTCAGGATCAAGGGCAAACTGGCACATAACTCGTTCATTACGGATAACTTCTAAAGTTGGAGTGTTGGCACTCATCTCCATGGAGAAGAAACCGTCGACCTCGGTCACGCCGCGGCTGGCATGGTTGATCACATGGTGTCCCTTCAAGGGCAATCCTTGATCGTCTACAAGGCGCCCCAATACGGTGAGCGTTTTCATCACGCGGATCCGCTGGTACGCCACACCACCTTTGTTCAGGTGGTAATTAGTGCGGGACGGTTGGATGGTCGCCGCAGGAGCATCTGTACCCTGGAAGTCGAACTGTATAGTGCTGCCCTTGTAGGCTGTGACGGATACCACGTTACGTCCAGGCTTAAGCACCGCACCGCTGCCGCTTAAATCGTCGGCGCGTAGCTCGATTTCATCGACGTCCGACTCCACATCGATGATCATCCCCGCTTGATTGCCCATGTATTGCCCGGTCAAGACCATTTTGTTAGATCCCACCATCAGATTGCTATCCAGATTCAAGCTTCCGGACAGCGCTTGGTTATAAGATGATCGCTGCATTTGTATATTGCCGGAGGCTAGCCCTGTTTGGAGCTGCGCGGAGCCAGTCAGCCCAGTACCGTAAGTATCGCTCTGCACCGTGCCATGGATACTGCGTATCGGTCCGAGTTTTATGTCCTGCTGGTAACCTAGGCTGGCATTACGATCGGTTTTTCCCGAACGCGATGCCCGCGAGCCAACACTCGCGCTAATATGCTTGCCATCACCACCTAGAGCTAAGTTAAGGCTCAGATCAACCCCGCGGTTACGTTGATTGCCCGTGCTGGTGGACCCTGGGCGATCAAAGATTGAAAAACCCCAGTTGGCAATATACCCAAATAGCTTCGCATCACGCTGCCATCCTAGTTCAAGTCCCAGGCCTTCGACTTGTCCTTCACTATGGGATAAGCGAGCATTCAAATTGTCATGCCTTCCCAATCGGTGACCAATATTTATTGACGAATTGCTGACGTTTCCGTTGTAGGTGTTTCGCCGCCGCAGACGACTACCATCAGATTGGATTTCCCAAGTGTTCCGGTTGTCTAACCAACTACGGTTATGACTGAGAATAATGTTGCCTGAGCCGTAGTCGTGCAGCGCTTGCACATCCATCCCAACGCCACGATCCTGAGCCTGGTAAACGCTAGTATAAAGGCTTGAACTCTCGCTTATACCTAGATCTAAAGAGGTACCTAGCTGATCTTGTCCCTTAACTTGGCGTGCCGACATTCCGACCACTGCACGCGGGTGCAACAGGTAGTTGACTGCTGCACCGACGGTAAGACCACCGTCGTCTCGGGTATCCCAACTATTGAGCAGTTTACTTTCACGACCGAAGAAAATATTGTAACGCCAGCGCTGATCCAGATCGCTCCAGTTGTTCGGTTTGTATACCAACTCGTCGCTGCGCGAAGTAACGACACCGTCTTCTATTAGACGCACCTCAATGTTGTATATTCCGCTCGGAAAGGTGCGGGTATCTAGAGATTGCAGGCCGGGTTGGACCTGCTGACTATTAATCAGTGCGCCATTACGATAAATCTCAACTGTGGCGTCGCGATTGGCTGTGACGTAAAGCGGGTACGCCGACGGCTTAGGACTATCCTTCGCCAGACTGTCGGAGCTGCCTAGCATTAGCCCCAGCGCGGTATCGGGACCGTTGCCATAGGAACGTGGTTGCCGACTTAACCCAATGGAGTCTGGCGTAAAATAGCCAATGCGCAGAAAGTTTTTCTGCCACTCTTTCTGCGCATGCAGTTCGTATACTGAATGCTGAATCTTATGTTGCTGCCCCCCGTCTTTAGTCAGCTGACCATTGAAAGTTTGCGTCCAAGTGCCCAAGCTGGAGATGGCTTGCAGGTCATATCTGCCGGAGAGTTCCTGTTCTTGTCCGCCGGAAAGATTCAGTTGATTGCGCAACATAAGTCCACTGCTTCCGTTTTCTGGTAGCACATAATGATCGCTGATTGTAGCGTCGCGTTCAGCATTGTTACTGAGGAGTGATAGCTCTGAGTTTTCCAGGCTGTAATGTACGGCTAGCAGCCCTTCGTCGCATTCGGTCTGGCACTCTCCAAGCGCCACACCTTTCTGTAGTATTGCCTGCCATTTCTCGCGTTCAGCAGTGTCTATATCGCTGTCACGTGTATCGTTGAAATCAAGTAACGTTACATGTTCGTCCTGTGACAATACGACCATTGCTTCGCCTAGCACCTTGCGATTAAGCATTACCCTTACTGCCAAAGGGACGTCGAAAAAGTGCTCATGGAACTCCTTAGGCAGCCCCTCGGCCTGGGCCATTAAGCTTAGATGGCGCGAAGTTGCCCCGGATGAATGGAGAGGCGCCCCTAGAAGTATAGCCAATGCAATTATAGTGAGTGGGTATGAGGAACGAAACATAGCAGGTAGCCGAATTTTAGATAAGGGGATACCCCCAGTAGACGAGGGCATCCACCAACAGGCGCGTGCAAGCCAGTCCGAATATTTCTATTGGCGGAGGCTAAGAGCTTGAGCGGAAGATATAAAAATAGGCGAACTTAATTTTTTAATTTAAAGTCCGCCGGCGTTGACAACCGCATCAAACGAAAGGTTCACATTCCCCGCATACTTACCTGCGACGTAGCCATCGCTTGGTTTGGTTGGAATAATTTCCAAGTTTGCAGTACTGTGGCTTTTAGCTTGTGCAGCCGAGATAACTTCTGTAGGGTTGGTATTCACTTCAATATTATTAAACTTAACAGTGAGTGGGATATTGTCAGACGAGCTCGCCAAAATCGCTGACGAGGTCAGTTGCGCTGTAATAGAACCAGCTATATGTTTGACATCGAACGATTTTCTTAAATTCCCCAGCTCCTCAGTGATTACATTGTAACCAAGTTCCTGACGAGTCCCGATCCAGTCTTTATCTGACGGCACAACATAAAACTCGCTAGTGGGAACGGTAGCCTGCAGCATAATGGTGTGCTCGATTGGATCCGCAGCCTGTACAGAAGCTGCCACGGCCACAAACGAGAAAGGTACAAAAAAGGTTTTTTTCAAGATTGCCATTAAATGACTCCGATTAGTTAAACTTAGATCGAGGCTTCCACCTCTATTAATCGCACTCGTAATTACTCTGCTGAGCAGCTTGAGCAGCGAAGGCGTGCATATTAACCGCGAGGGAAGCGCAATCAAATCGGAAACGTCCTAAATTTCAGCTCTAGTTTTATTTAGCGTAACCTTTTGTCGCTAGTTGAAAACCGGCCCCTTCTATTGAATTTAACTAAGCGCGGATCGTTAATTCTTCATCAATCAATTATGGAAAAACTTATCGGCATTATCCCGTTAACATAGGTACTCTCGCTACGCTACCCAGCATTGTGGTTGCGGGGCCCGCTCTTTTAGCCAAAACGGGAACTCCGCGCCAAGTGCGCTAACTTGAGTCCTTGCCGTGCATTACTACTGAGCGCATTGAAGGGTTAGCTCTGGTTGTTCTCGACGCCACAGGCGAAATCTCGTGAAGGTATCTGTGAGTAGTCGCTATCGTGTCAACAGCGGGGAGATGCGTTGGCCTCGGCAAGGCATCGGTTTCGCGATAGTGGCAGCCTATCCATGCCAGGAAGATCTTGCCGCGGCCCGATTGCGGGAAGTCTCGCTGGACCTGCGCCGCTGCCATTGCTTGACACGTACAGCTACCGGCATTCCGTGACTGCGCGGGTTCGGGCGTTTCTGGAATTTAGACAGCTGCGGTTGGAACGAGCTGGGACCGGCTCAAGAAGAAAGTAGAAATGAGGGCGGCGATCGCACAGCCTAGGTCCTGCCCCAGGTCGTTTCATGCCTTTATGCGCCTTACGAGCTATAGCGCTGACGAAACGCTGTACCAGGACTGCCGCTTCCTGCAGGGTGATGACCGAGACCAGGCGGGCTTGGCCGTGAACTGAGTTATCGATTACTCCAATGTTTAACGAGGCGTATCAGCCCACCTATTACATATAGCGGCTCTGCGTACGCCCGCATCGGTCAGTTTATCCAGGAAGACGAGAAGACCTGGATGCTCAACTACACCTACAACTTCGCCGCCGTCGGCGTGCCCGGTTTGACCTTCCTCCCGCGCTTTTTAAGCGGCAACGGCACCTCAAGTACCACTTTTGACCTTACTCCAGATCCGCGTACGCACCCGCTCCAACTTCAGTGGCAACGGTTCCAAAGGAAACAGCGTATCCAGCACCACTTTCGAAGGGTAGACACCGGGATTCTCCCTGACCTTTTCATCCACCAAACTGCGGGCATCCTTATTGGCGTTGGCGTAACTGAGGTAGTTGGAAGACTGTGCGATCACTTCCGGACGCAACATATAGTCGATGAAGGCGAGCCCTTGCTGAGGGTTCGGCGCATCGCTGAGCAGCACCAGGCTTTCGACCCAGACCGGCGCGCCTTCTTTGGGGATGCTGTACTGAATCTTCCGGCCACTGCCGGCGGCGTCGGCAGCTTTCTTGGCGTCCATCACCCCGCCGGCCCAGCCCACTACGGCGCAGATGTTGCCGTTGGCCAGATCGGTAATAAACCGTGAAGAATCGAAATAGCGAATGTGCGGGCGCAGCTTGAGCAGCAACGCCTGGGCTTTCACATAGTCATCGGGGTTTTGGCTGTTGTAAGGCAAGCCCAGGTAATGCAAGGCGATGGGGATGATCTCGCCTGGCGCATCGAGCATGGCCACACCGCATTCGCTTAATTTGGCAAGGTTCTCTTCCTTGAAAATCAAATCCCAGGAGTTGACCGGTGCCTCGGCGCCCAGAATCGCCTGGACTTTGTCCACGTCATAACCGATTCCCGTGGTGCCCCACAGGTAAGGCACGGCGTAGCGATTACCGGGGTCGTTAGTCTGCACCTTCGCCAGAATATCCGGATCAAGGTGGGACAGGTTGGCCAGCTGCGTGCGGTCCAGCTCCTTGAGCACACCGGCTTTGATCAGGTTCGGCAACAGGTCGCCGGTGGCCACTACCACGTCATAACCGCTGCGCCCGGCCATGAGTTTGCTCTGCATGACCTCGCTGTTATCGAACACGTCATACGCAACCTGGGTGCCGGTCTGCGCCTGGAAGTTCTTCAGCGTGTCCGTGGCAATAAAGTCGTACCAGTTGTAAATATTGACCTTCGGTTCGGCGGCCTGAGTACACAGCACCACGCTGCTGAAAAACACAGCCAGACTCCATTGCATGCATCGAATGACGATCATGAGAACTCCCGATTATTGTTATGAGGGGGTAAAGCGCGATCAGTGAATCAGCCATTCACGGCGGCCGTCGGCATGTTCCACGGTCTCACCGGGGAGCGTCAGGCGGCGGTCATTGAGGTAGTGATAATCCATGCGGGCGGCGTGGACGTGCGTCAAGTCCAGGCTGATGGTTTGCCGTGTTTCCTCGCGCCCGGCCTCGAACAGCACACGGCCGAACGGGTCGATCACGGCGCTGCCGCCGGCAAACACCAAGCCGTCATCGCCCTGCCCCACGCGATTGACCATCACCGCAAACACCTGGTTTTCCTGGGCCCGCGCCATGATCGCAGTGCGGTGCACCGAGCCGTAAGGGTCCATGTTGCCGTTGGTGACGATGATCAACTCGGCGCCCAATTGGGCGAGTGCGCGTGCGGTTTCCGGCAGTTCGATGTCGTAGCAAATCAGAATGCCGATACGCACACCTTTGAAAACGACAGTGCCGAAACGGTCGCCAGGCGTGATGTCGCCCCGCTCTGAAGGCCACAGGTGGGTCTTGCGGTAAGCCAATGAAAGCCCATCAGGTGTGATCAATACTGAAGTGTTGTAGAAGACGCCCGCGTCGTTCTCGACCAGGCCGATGACCACCGCAACATTGCGTTCTCGTACTGCCTGTTGCACCGCTTGCAGCGACGGGCCTTCAAGGGTTTCTGCAACCTGCGCCAACTGCTCGCCGGCGACGAAGCCCATCAAATGGGTTTCAGGGAAAAGCAGCAGGTCGGTGTCTGCGTCGCAGTGGGCGATGGCTTCTAAGGCGCGCCTCAAGTTATAAGCGGTATCGCCATCGCGACCGGCTAACTGCATGAGTTCAATCTTCATGGCTGATCCTTGCGTATAGTTGAGGCCGTGCTGACACCGTGTGTACGCAGGCCTGAAACGAGTATGGGCTGTACCCAGGTGGCAAAAAAACACTTCGATGGGGTACCCCCGAATGGGTAGTGAGATGAATCTGACGCTGCAGGATGTGGCTTGGCATGACGCGGTCGGCCGGTTGATCGAGACCCTGGACCGCCCTCATTTCTGGCGATCAATGGCCCGCCTGCTCGGCCGATATGTGCCGATGGACAACTGGGTGGTGCTGATTTTAGGCGCCGGCAGGCCCCAGGTGCTGGCTGAATCCCAAGATGAGGATGGCGGCAGCGATTCGCTGTTCCAGGACTACCTCAAGGGGCTCTACCTGCTTGATCCCTTTTACCTGGCCAATCGGGAGTCACCCAAAAGTGGCCTGTTCCAACTCGATGATGTCGCCCCCGAATGTTTTGAGCAGACCGATTATTACCAACGCTACTTTCGCCTGAACGTGGTAGCCGACGAGATCCATATAAACGTACAACTGGATCCTGATCGGACCTTGAGCCTTTCACTGGGCAGCCACTGCCGCTTCAGCCAGGAACAAATCGCCTTATTGCGGCTGATCCAGCCATGGGTGGCCGGGTTGATGCGCCAGCGTTGCGTGTTTGAACAGGAAATCAAGCGCACACCGGAGCCAGCACCGGACTGGCAGGAGCGCCTGCAGTCACCCGCGCTGCAAATCAGCGCCGCGTTGTCGACCCGCGAAGCAGAGGTCGCTCAGTTGATGCTCAGTGGCTGCTCGAATAAAGAGATCGCACGCAAACTGGCGATCTCGGCCGAGACCGTGAAGGTGCATCGCCGGCACCTGTACAACAAGCTGGGGATCAAGTCTCAGTCTGAGCTGTTCCTGTTGTTTCTTCAGGCTCAGGACTAGGCCCTCAAGGCTGGGGTGCCCAACCGACTTTCGCCATCGCCGCCAACAACTGGTCGGGCTTGAGAGCCAGGGCTTTTCTGCCGCGACCTTGCACGTCGTTGGCGGCCAACATCGCGTTGAGGATCGCTTCTTCGACAGCATCTGCGGCGGCCACGAACAAGGTCGTCATGTAGTCGTTGTTGACCATTTTCAATGGCGTCGTCGCGGGGCCCGGATGCCCCAAGTTGGCAACCGGCAGGCCGCTATTGCCGACCGAAAACGCAATGAAAATATCCCCACTGTCGTCTTCCGTGCCGCCGCCGACCCGCGCCAATCCGATGCTCGCTCGCTGGGCCAGGCGTGTGCACTGGTGAGGCAGCAACGGTGCATCAGTAGCAATGGTGATCACGATGGACCCCATGCCGGGCACACCGACGTTCACCGGGCCGTCGTAAGGCGAAGGAATGTCTTTCAACACACTTCCCACGGAGTAACCCGCAACGCGTAAAGCATCGCGTACACCATAGTTGGCTTGCACCAGTGCGCCGACGGTCCAACCGCCCTCCTCGCTGCTCAATACCCGCGATGAGGTGCCAATGCCGCCTTTGAACTCATGGCAGATCATGCCTGTGCCGCCACCGACGCAACCTTCCTGCACCGGGCCGCTGCGGGCATCGGCCAAGGCGGCCTGAACGTGTTCGGCGCTGACGTGTTGGTCCCAGATATCGCTGAGGATGCCGTCGTAGGTTTCGAGCACCACCGGCATGCACCAGTAGGTGTGCTGCTTGCCCATCTCACGCTCGGCGGCCACCAACGCATCACGCACCACGCCGACACTGTGAGTGTTGGTGTAGGCGATCGGCGTGGTCAGCAACCCCGCCTCGCGAATCCATTCCAGGCCGGTGGCGTCACCGTTACCGTTCAGCACGTGGACGCCTGCAAAACACGGCGCCAAATGCGCCGCAACCGGGCGCGGCTCGATAATGGTCACACCGGTATGCATCGAGCCATCAGCGCTTTCAGCATTGAGGGTGTGGTGGCCGACGCGTACGCCAGGCACGTCGGTGATGGCATTGAACGCCCCAGGTGTGCCTGAACCGATTGCGATGCCAAGGTCTCGTAAGCGCATGTTTTAACTCTCAATAGTCGAGTGAAGAACGTGCAGGGAGTCTAGGCTGGAGGCTGGGCGCTGGCGATAACCCCCTGTTGTTACCCCAGGGACGTTATCCAGCCATCGCTGCGACGATGGCGAGTGGATCACGGTGCCTGATGCCGCTGTAGGGTAAAGCTCATATTCAAGCGTGAAACCTGGATGATCTATGTTATAAAATGCCGCTTACTTTATTTTCCGTCCAGTCAGGTGATGCATGGATCCTCTGTCCGACGTCCTCTCATTGTTGAGAGTCCGTAATTACCACTCCGCCACACTCTCCTTGGGCGGCGATTGGGCCTTCACCTTTCCCGAGCGCGAAGGCATCAAGTTCACGGCGGTGGTCAAGGGCAACTGCTGGCTGCAAGTGGAGGGCGAACAGCAGCCGCAGCGCCTGCAACAGGGCGATTGTTTTCTCATGACCCGCGGCATGCCTTTTTCTCTGTACAGCGATATGTCCCAATCGGTGATGGACTCCGACGGTCACTTTCAAACCCTGGCGGCGGACGAATTGGCCCTGCATTACGGCGGCGACGACATCCAGTTGGTCGGTGGCCGCTTTGACTTCAGTGGTGTCCCCACCCAGTTGTTGCTCAGCAGCCTGCCCTCACTGGTTCACGTGCAGGCCAATGATCCGCAGGCATCGCTCCTGCGCTGGGCGCTGGAGCGGTTCACTTCGGAGCTGCAACAGAAGCGCCCCGGTAGGTCGCTGATGAATGAGCACTTGGCGCACCTGATGCTGGTCGAAGTCCTGCGGACCCACCTGGCGACCCTGGACAGCACTGGCATCGGTTGGTTTTACGGCTTGGCCGACCGCAACCTCAGCGTCGCCCTGAGCGCAATCCATGCTGACCCGGCCCATCGCTGGAGCGTCCAGGAACTGGCGCAGCTGACAAGCATGTCGCGCTCGGCATTCGCGCTGCGCTTCAAGCAGGTGGTCGGTGCGGCACCGATGGAGTACCTGACGCACTGGCGCATGTTGCTGGCCAGCGACCGGTTGAAAAACTCCGATGACGCCGTGTCCACCATCGCGTTTTCATTGGGCTATGAGTCCGAGAGTGCATTCAGCACAGCGTTCAAACGCGTTATGTCGCAGTCGCCCCGCCATTATGTGCGCGAGCACACCGCCTAGGCTTAATGCAGGCCGCCGCCGATTATCAGGGTTTCACCGGTAATCCAGCTCGCATCCGACGACGCCAGGAACGCGACGGCGGGTGCAATATCCTCGGGCTGACCGATGCGACCCAGCGGCGTAATGGCTTCGATCTTCTGGCGGAATGCGTCTTCGAAGAAACCGCTGGCATGCACGCCCTCGGTGACCACCAACCCTGGGTTGACCGAGTTGACCCGGATATTCCTGGGCCCCAACTCATTGGCCAGGGTGCGGGTAATAGCGTCCACCGCCGCCTTGGAGGCGGTGTACACCGTCGAGTTGGCAGGTGTGAACGAGGTAACGCTGGAGCTGATATTGACGATGCTGCCGCCTTCCAAATTGAAGACCTCGACCGCGGCCTGAGTACATTGGATCAGCCCCAGGACATTGAGGTTGAATTGGCGGTGAAACTCCTCCTGCGTAATGTCAGCCAACGGGTTGGTCGAATAGACGCCAGCATTGTTGACCAGGATGTCGAGGTGGCCATGCTCATGCACAATGGTTTTGAACAGCGCCTTAAGGTCGGCGCTGTTAGAAACATCGGCCTGCACTGCGTAGGCCCTGGCGCCGGTCTGCAGAATCTGCTCGACCACGCGGTCGGCATCCTCACGGCTGCTGGCATAGTTAACGATCACGGTGGCGCCATCCTGGGCCAATTGCTTGGCAATGGCCGCGCCAATGCCCTTGGAGGCGCCGGTCACCAGCGCGACTTTCTTGTGCAGCTTTTTCATGTTCATACCCTTCTGTTACTGGCTGAAAATCAGTGAATCCAGCTTAAGAGCAACCCCCAGGCGGGTTAATAGCCAGTGCTCCAAAAAAGCTTCGTGATCGTCCAGCCGACAACGTACAGATTGCCTCCCCCGTTCATTTCGCTTGAGCCGCTTAGCCCCATCCTTGGACGATGACGAATAAAGCCTGGGGTTTCGGGCATGGTGCCAATCGCCCCGGTCCGTATCATTTGCCAATGGGCCAAGCCCTCTGACACCCATCCACATCCCTCTTGCAAACATTCACTCGGCAAAAGCCCTGAGCGCTGGGCTGGGAGACTCATGTCCGTCGATATCACTAAACACGGCTCCAAAGGCCTGTTGTTTTTTCTTGCGCTGTCGCTGACCGCAGCGCTCATGAACAGCAGCGTACCCACGCCGCTGTACCCGTTTTACCAGGAACACCTGCAGATCAATGCGGTGGACCTGACGTTTATATTCGGCGCCTATGGTGCCGGTGTTCTGCTGGCTTTGATGACCCTGGCGCGCATCGCCGGCCATGTCAAAGACCAGCGTTTTCTGCTGGTTGCGGCCATTGTGCTGGTGCTGATCGGCGCCTGGCTGTGCGCTGCATGTGATTCGCTGTGGGCCCTGTGTGCCGCCCGTGCCATTTCCGGGCTTGGCGCGGGGATCATGACCACCGCTGTGAACGTGTCGCTGGTCAGGTTCGGCCCGCTGGACAACGGCAAACTGGCGGCGACGTTGGCGACGTTAGCGATGATAATCGGACTGGCCCTCGGCCCGGTGGTCAGCGGCGCCGCGTTGCAACTGAATCTGTACCCGGCCAGCCTGCCCTTCTGGTTGATCATGGCATTGGTGGCTGTCGCCGCCGTCGGCGCATTGATGCTCTGGCCGCGCAACGCGATCCAGGCGGACACGCGGGTGCGCCACGAACAGTCGTCGTTACGTGAAGGCTTGCGCGGCATAGGTCGGCCTTTTCACTTCTGTGCGTGGTCGGTGTTTTTCAGCTGGTCGTTCACGGCCTGCGTCTTCGTGATCGGCCCCAGCGCTGCCGAACAGCAACTGGGCCTGAGTGATCGCGGGGTGTTTGGCTACAGCATGGCGGTGTACCTGCTGATTGCCGGGGCCAGCCAGCTGTATTGCAAACGCCTGGATGCAGCGCGTGCGTTGCGGTCTGGATTGGTTGCCCAATGTGCAGCCTTCCTGCTTCTGCTGACGGCCTTCTCGATCCATTCGCTGACGCTCGCTGCGCTGGCCCTGGTGATCGGCGGCTATGCCTATGGCGCCATTTTTGTCGGTAGTGCGCGGCTGATCAATCAACTGGCAGCGGCCAACTGCCACGCCAAGTTGGTGGCGTATTTCTATATGACGATCTACCTGTTCAACGCGGTGCCCATTCCGCTTGGGCTGCTGGTGGACGCGATCGGGCTTGCCCCGAGCGTCCTCGCCGCCTTGATCTTTTTTCTGGGGCTCGGTGCCTCCATAACCTTGTTGAATGCTCGCCACCGTTGAGCCCTTCGGGCTCTTAATTTGTTGTCTTACGTTAGTACCGGAATCATGAATAAAAAACTTACAGTGTGCGTCACGGTTGCCGCAGTGCTCGTCATTGGCGGCGCCGTCAGCTTGTACCGGCAGTCCACCCCCGCTCGCCCCTCCGATGCGGCGAATACAGCACCGATGCCTGCGATCCAGGTGGCCGTCGCCACCGCAACGCAAGCCGATATGCCCACCACCGTGGCAGGTATCGGTGAACTTGAAGCCACCCGCCAAGTCATGGTCACCGCCGAAAGCGGCGGTCTGGTACGTGCCATTGCGTTTCAACCGGGCGAGCGGGTGAAAACCGGGCAAACCCTGGTGCAACTCAACGATGCCCCGGAACAGGGCGAACTGGCCCGGCTCCAGGCCCAAGCCGCCAACGCCAAAGCCCAGTTGCAACGGACCCGGCGTTTGCTGCCTCAACAGGCGGCGACGCAAGAGGAACTGGACCAGACGCAGTCCGCCTACGCCCAGGTGTTGGCCGATATCGTAAGGGTCCAGGCGCTGATCGATCAGAAACGCATCAAGGCGCCCTTCACCGGCGTGCTGGGTGTACGCAAGGTCAACCTGGGCCAGTTCGTGCAGGCCGGCGACGCCATGGTGTCACTGACCGACGCGCAGACGCTGTACGCCAACATCACCTTGCCCGAGCGCGCGCTGGCGCAGTTGAAAACCGGGCAGGAAATGAGCATCCGCGTAGATGCCTACCCGCAGCGCCCGTTCAAGGGCCGGGTCAGCACCCTCGAACCGCGCATCGACCCGGGCACCCGCACGGTGCTGGTCCAGGCCACGGTGCCGAACCCGGACAACCTGCTGACGCCAGGCATGTACGCACAGGGCGAAGTGCATTTGCCAGCCAAAAAAGACGTGATCAGCGTGCCCGAAACGGCCGTGAGCTACAGCGCCTATGGCGACTTTGTCTACGTGGTCGAGGGCGCTGATACGCAGCTGACCAACAGGGTACGCCAGGTCTACGTGAAGACCGGTGAACGCTCGGAAGGCCGGGTTGTGTTGCTTGACGGCGTAAAGGCTGGTGATCGCGTGGTGACCTCCGGCCAGTTGCGCTTGAGCAGCGGCGCCTCGGTACGCATCGCGCTAAAGGACACCGTCGGGCTCGATCAAACCTCGAGCCGCTGAGACACCAAGGATCTAAACATGAAATTTACCGACCTGTTCGTACGGCGCCCGGTGTTGGCGCTGGTGGTCAGCACCCTGATTCTACTGATGGGGCTGCTGGCCATAAACAACCTGCCGATTCGTCAGTACCCCCTGACGGAAAGCTCGACGCTGACGATCACCACTCAATACCCCGGTGCTTCGCCGCAACTGATGCAAGGCTTCGTCACCCAGGCCATCGCGCAATCTGTCGCCACGGTGGAAGACGTCGACTACATGAGCTCGACGTCGACCCAGGGCAAAAGCGTAATCACCGTGCGCATGAAGCTCAATGCCGACTCCAACAAGGCCATGACCCAGGTGATGGCCAAGGTCAGCGAGGTCAAATACCGCTTGCCGGAGCAAGCCTACGACCCCGTCATCGTGAAATCCTCCGGCGAAGCCACGGCGGTGGCCTACGTCGGTTTTTCCAGCCCAACCCTGTCAACGGCGGCCCTCTCGGACTACTTGCAGCGGGTGGTTCAACCGCAGTTGTCGTCCATTGAAGGGGTTGGCAGCATCGACCTCAACGGCGGGCAGAAAATGGCTATGCGCATCTGGCTGGATGCCAATCGCATGGCCGCCCATGGCATTTCCGGCAGCGACGTGGCCCAGGCACTGTTGAACAACAACGTGCAGGCTGCGCCAGGCCAGGCCAAGGGTTTGTATGTGGTATCGGATATCCAGATCAACACCGATCTGGTGGATGTCGCCGAGTTTCGGCAGTTGGTGGTCAAGTCCACTGCTGCCGGTGTGGTGCACCTGAGCGATATCGCCACCGTGGAACTGGGCGCGGCGTCCACCGACACCAGCGCCACCATGGACGGCGTGCAGGCGGTGTTTTTTGGACTGAATGCCGCGCCCAATGCCAACCCGCTGGTGATCGTCAAGAGGCTCAACGAACTGCTGCCGGGGATCCGCACCAACCTGCCGCCGGACGTAAAAGTCGCCGTGCCGTTTGAGCTGGCGCGGTTTATCAGTGCATCGATCGATGAAGTGGTTGGCACGCTGGGCGAAGCCATCGCCATCGTGGTGCTGGTGATTTTCTTGAGCCTGGGTTCGGCGCGGGCGGTGATTATTCCGGTGGTGACCATTCCCCTGTCGATGCTGGGCGCGGCCGCGTTCATGTCGATGTTCGGGTTCAGCATCAACTTGCTGACCCTGTTGGCCATGGTATTGGCCATCGGCTTGGTGGTAGATGACGCGATCATTGTGGTGGAGAACGTCCACCGTCATATCGAAGAAGGCAAGTCACCCACCCACGCGGCGCTATTGGGTGCGCGCGAAGTGGCGGCGCCCGTGATTGCGATGACCCTGACACTGGCTGCGGTGTATGCGCCCATCGGCCTGATGGGCGGGCTGACCGGGTCGCTGTTCAAGGAGTTCGCCTTTACCCTGGCCGGCTCGGTGGTGGTCTCCGGCATTATCGCGCTGACGCTGTCGCCGGTCATGAGCTCACTGCTGCTCAACAGCCAGATGAACGAAGGCTGGATGGCGCGCAAGGCCGAGAGCTTCTTCCATCGCCTGGGCAGCGCTTATGGCCGCGTGTTGGATCTGTCGCTGCATCACCGTTGGGTCACGTTCACGATTGCGATCATCGTACTGATCAGCGTGCCGTGGCTGTACAGCCGCGCCCAGACCGAACTGGCGCCGACGGAAGACCAGTCCACCGTCCTGACGGCCATCAAGTCACCACAGAACGCCAACATCGACTACGTCGAGAAGTTCGGCAAGCAATGGAACGACGTCATGGTGACCTTGCCGGAACAGAGCAACCTGTGGCTAATCAATGGCAGCAATGGCGTATCCAACAGCATCGGTGGGGTCAATTTCGTCGACTGGGAACAGCGCAAGCGCAATGCCGATCAGATTCAGGGCGACATGCAAAACCGCGCCAACACCATCGAGGGCAGCAACGTATTTGCCTTCCAGCTGCCGTCTTTGCCCGGATCTACCGGAGGCTTGCCGGTGCAGATGGTGATCAAAAGCGCTGGTGACTACAGCGTAGTCTATGAAGCGATGGAAGCACTCAAGCACGCCGCACGTGAAAGCGGCCTGTTCATGGTGGTGGACAGCGACCTGGACTACAACAACTCGGTGATCAAGATCAAAGTCGACCGTACCAAGGCCAACAGCCTGGGCGTGACCATGAAGGATCTGGGTGACACCCTGGCGGTGCTGGTGGGCGAAAACTACGTCAACCGCTTTGCCATGGACGGCCGCTCCTACGATGTAATCCCGCAGAGCCTGCGCGGCGAGCGGCTGACGCCCGAAGCGCTGTCACGCTTTTATGTGACCAGCGCCACAGGCGGGCAAGTACCGCTTTCCAACCTGGTCAGCGTCTCGACCGGCGTCGAGCCCAATCAACTGACCCAGTTCGACCAGCTCAACTCGGCGATCTTCCAGGCGATTCCTGCTCCGGGCGTGGCCATGGGCGACGCGGTGAAGTTCCTCGAGACGCAAGCCAAACTACTGCCGCCGGGTTTCACCTACGACTGGCTCTCGGATGCACGTCAATATCATCAGGAAAGCGGCGCGCTGGTCATGGCGTTCCTGTTCGCGATCATCGTGATCTACCTGGTACTCGCCGCGCAGTATGAAAGCCTGCGTGACCCGTTGATCATTCTGATCAGCGTGCCAATGTCGATTTGCGGTGCCTTGATTCCGTTGGCCCTGGGCATGGCGACTATCAATATCTACACGCAGATCGGCCTGGTGACCCTGATTGGCCTGATCAGCAAGCACGGCATCCTGATGGTGGAGTTCGCCAATGAAATGCAGGTCAAGCAGGGCCTGGATCGTCGCGAGGCGATTCTGCACTCGGCAAAGATGCGCCTGCGGCCGATCCTGATGACCACGGCAGCAATGGTGGCAGGCTTGATTCCCTTGCTGTTCGCTTCCGGTGCTGGCGCTCATAGCCGTTATGACCTGGGCCTGGTGATCGTCGTGGGCATGTTGGTGGGCACGCTGTTCACCTTGCTGGTTTTGCCGACCATGTATTCGTTCATTGCCGTCGACCATCGTATGGCGGCGACCACACCCCGCGCCCGTGCACTGGCCGCTGCCGATGCAGCCGACGCCGCCACGGCCCACCCGGTGTAAGGAGACACACATGCATCCTATCAATACCTTCGTGCTTCGCCCGCTGGCGCTGCTGGCCTGCTTGGCCTGGATAAGCGGCTGCACCGTCGGCCCGGACTACCGGGCCAGCAACGAGCCTGCGGTACAACTGACTCAAAGCCCCGACGCGGCGTTGTATAGCAACACACGCCTGCAACAGGACTGGTGGCGACAATTCCAAGACCCACAACTGGATGCGTTGATCGATCAAGCGCTGGCGCGCAACCATGACCTGCGCATCGCCCAGGCCCGGTTGCTGGAGGCGCGTGCGGTGCTGGACCAGCGACAGCTGGACCAACTGCCCACGGTGACTGCCAGCGGAGCTTATTCCCGTAGTCTGTCCCAGGCCAACCCCGGCCCGAGCGGTGAACGCAACCTTGCCAAGACCTATCAGGCCGGCCTGGATGCGCAGTGGGAACTGGACTTGTTCGGCAGGCTGCAGCGCTTGTCGGAATCGTCTTCGGCACGCGCCGAGGCCGTCGCGGCAGACTTGGCACAAACCCGCATCATAGTCACCGCCGACATCGCGCGTCACTACTTCGAACTGCGCGGTGCGCAACGCCAGCTGGCAGTAGCCAGCACCAACCTGTGCAATCAGGAGAAAACCGTCGAATTGGTCCAGGGCCGAGTAGATGCCGGACGCGGTACCGCCGACGAACTGGCCAGCGCCCTGGCCGAGCGCGCACGGGTGCGAGCCACGTTACCCAGCCTGGAAACCCGTCAAGCGCTTAGCCGTTATCGACTCGCCGTATTGACCGGATCGCGGCCCAACGACCTACAAGCGTTGACCGAACTTAAAACCTTGCCGGCTCTGGTCACACGCTTGCCGATTGGCCAGATCAGCGACTTGCTGCGCCAACGTCCCGATGTTGCCAGTGCCGAACGCACACTGGCGGCCTCGAACGCCGACATTGGTGCAGTGACGGCCGAGCTTTACCCAAGGATCGACTTGGGCGGTTTTCTCGGCTTCGTGGCCTTGCGCGGTGGGAATCTGGGCGAGAGTGGCAGCCGCGCGTTCAGCGTAATGCCCTCGGTCAGTTGGCCCGCACTGCACCTGGCCAGCGTCAAGGCTCGGCAGCGTGAAGCGCAGGCGCGTGAAGTGGGTAGCCGAGCGCGCTATGAGCAAGTGATGCTGAATGCGATCGAGGAAACAGAGAGCGCACTGACGACCTATAGCCTGTCGCAGCAACGGGTGCGTAGCCTTGCCGAAGCTGCAGCGCAAAGTGAGCGTGCTGCCCGGCTCGCGCATGCGCGTTTTGAAGCGGGCAGCGCGGCGTATCTGGCAGAGCTGGATGCTCAACGTACTCAGTTGAATGCTGAGGATGCGCTGGCACAGGCTGAAACCTCGTCGTATCTCAATGTAGTGCTGCTTTACAAAGCACTGGGTGGCGGCTGGAGTGCGCCTGAGCCGCTCGTCTCGAAGTGACCCATTGCCGCCCTGAACAGGGCGGCGTTTCAAGTTTACAACCGGCAATTGCGCGTTCCACAATTTCATCGACATCGCTTACTTGTGAAGCGCAGTTGGGAGCCTCAACCACCGCGGAATCAAGCGCACTGCGCAAACATAGATAAAGCCTCTGGATGTCCATCGGCTTAGATAACCAACTGTTCATGCCCATGCGAATGGAATGCTCGCCCTTGTCGCGCAGCGCATTGTCGGTGACGTCGATAGTCAGGATATTCACATCGCACTGACCCAGAGTATCGGCTGGTTAATACCCATCCATGAGCGGCATATCTACATCGGTCAGCAGCACGTCATAACCCTTGAGTTCCAATAGCCAAACCCAATCTAGGCTTCGCCCACTCCCTGTTTTGTGTTGTGCTGCTGCGCGTTACCACGCCGAGAGAAAGTGGCCGATGCACACATCGCCAGGGCATCAGCACATGCGCAACGAATGTCGATACACGTGCATCAAACATTCATATAGATTTCGTGCAAATGAAACGGTAGCAGGCGAGTCTCAATCAACCCGACTAGCAACATAAGCTACGGATATCGCAACGTCGGTGCCGTGTTGGATAGGGCTTTTTGTTGCTATAGGAATTTGAGGCAGAGCAACAACATAGGTTACCGCTGCTACGGCAACAGAAATTTTCTAAATCTCAGATATCTATCTGATTTTTATTAAAATAAAAACGCAACAGCGAGCGGACATGCCTGTTTTCACCAATCATATGATCCGTTATCAGGGTCAGTGCCAGCCAGATTTCAACCAGTGCACCACGCTCCTCATCGACCAAACCCAGCCTGTCTCGATTTGGTCGATGAGCCTGGATCACACCTGAGCGAAACCGCCATCCACGAACATCTCGCTGCCCGTCATGAAGCTGCTCTCATCCGATGCCAGGAACAATGCCGCATTCGCCACTTCATCTGGCTGCCCCATACGACCCAGCGGTACACGCGTAACCATCGAATCGACAATCGCATCCTTCTGGCCGGTACCTGATAGCGCTCTGTCCAAACCTGGTGTCGTTGTCGGCCCAGGTGATAGCACGTTCACGCGAATACCTGTGCCTTGCAGATCCAGCGCCCAGCTTCTCGCGAAGTTTCGCAGTGCGCCTTTCGACGCGCTGTAGACGCTGAACGCTGCGGTGCCCATCGAGGCCGTCGTCGAACCTGTCAGCACAATCGAGCCACCGGCGCTCATCAATGGCAACGCGTTCTGTACGGTGAACAACGTGCCTTTCACGTTCACGCCAAAGGTGCGATCAAACGATTCCTCCGTGATCGCACCAATGGGCTCCAGATCCCCAAGGCCCGCATTGGCGAACAACACATCAACACGACCTTTGTCAGCCTTGATCTGTGCGAATACCCGCTCAAGATCACGCAGGTTTGAAATGTCGCCCTGGATCGCGATCGCGTCATGCCCGATCAGGACCAAGGCTTTGTCCAGTTCATCCTGGCGGCGTCCCACGATAACGACCTGTGCACCTTCGGCCGCAAAGCGTATGGCGCTGGCCAAGCCGATCCCGCTGTTGCCACCGGTGACGACGGCGATTTTCCCGTTGAGCCTGTTCATGAGTGTTTCCTTCAAATGTTGAGGCCCAAGCGTAGATCTGCGCTATTGTTTTGAATAGTATGCACCTTTTGGTAAGTACCCAGCCTGAGGGCAAAAACATGTCAAACAGCACCTTTAACTGCGGGCTCGACGCCGCCCTGGCGGTGATTGGCGGGAAATGGAAACCGTTGGTCCTGTACCACCTGGCCCATGAAGTTCACCGTTATGGCGAACTGCGGCGCGCCGTTGGCGGCGTGACGGACAAGGTGCTGATCCAGCAATTGAAGGAGCTGGAACGCGATGAGATCATCGCGCGCATCGACTACAAGGAGATACCGCCAAAGGTCGAATACTCCCTGACTCCCTTCGGACGCTCGCTGGCCCAGGCATTGGGGCCGCTTTGCCAATGGGGCACCGACCATATGCTGGCGGTTGAACGCATCAGTGAGCGCCGAACGACCGCCCTCGCCCAGCCTTAAATTCGCGAAATATCCAACTCGACTAAATGGATATTTAGTTGAGTTAAATTAATACTTTACGTCTATCTCCCGTATCCATTGCCTATTCACGACACCCTGCCGCTGGTGACTATGTAGCGAGTCTGTAAACACCGGCTTGTATGCGCCGAGGGCGATCACTAAGCTGGCCCCTCTTTTTTACCGCCGCCCGGAACCACCATGTCTCGAAGTATCGCCCAGCTCGCCCTGCTGCTGGGGTTGATCACCGCCGTCGGCCCGTTTGCCATCGACAGCTACCTGCCGGCGTTGCCGACACTCGGCGCCAGCCTGCATGCCTCGCCTGCCGCGGTGCAGATGAGCCTGACGGTGTTCTTCATGATCATCGGTGTGTGCCAGCTGTTCTACGGCCCGATCAGCGATGTGTTCGGGCGCAAGCCGCCAATTTATGCCGGCCTGGCGATTTTCATCGTGGCCAGCATTGGTTGCGCCCTCGCCCCCTCCATCGAGGTGCTGATCGGCTTCCGGGCGTTGCAGGCCTTTGGCGCCTGCGCCGGGATGGTGATTCCGCGGGCGATTGTGCGTGACTTGTACACCGGCCATGAAGCCGCGCGCTTGATGGCGTTGCTGATGCTGGTGGTGAGCATTTCACCGATTCTCGCGCCGCTGGCCGGCAGCGTGATCATTGCCGTGTGGAGCTGGCGCGAAGTGTTTTGGGTACTGGGTGTGGCTGCAGTGCTGTGCCTGATCATGACCGCCGTACAATTGCCGGAAACCCACCCCGCCGAACGCCGTCTGGGCAAGACCCTGGGCAATGCGTTCGGCAGCTACGGCGCGTTGCTGCGTGATCCGGTGTTTACCGGGTTGTCGGTAGTGGGCGGTTTTGGCCTTGCGACGTTCTTCGTGTTCATCGGCAGCGCGCCATTCGTCTACATCGAATACTACGGGCTCACGCCAACGCAATTCAGCCTGTGCTTTGCCCTCAACGCGGCGTCGTTTTTTGCCCTGAGCCAGTTGACCGCGCGCTTGAGTGCACGCTTCGGCCTCGCGCCGTTGATTCGCTGGTCGGTGGCGGGCGTGGCGACCGTCATGACCTTGCTGGCACTTACCACACTGTGGGGCAACAGCCTGCCGTTAATGATGGCACTGCTGTTTATTGGCTTTGGTTTTCTCGGCTTGCTGTTGCCGGCGGCCGGCGTGTTGTCCCTGGAAGATCACGGTGCCGTGGCCGGTTCGGCCTCGGCGCTGTTGGGCGCGATCCAGATGATCACCGCCGCCGTAGCCATGTCCCTGGCCGGCCTGTTCGCAGACCACACACCGGCGCCGATGTTGATCGGCATCGCCCTCAGCGCCGTGGCAGCGATGCTGACGGTGTGGTGGACGCTGCGCCGCCTGCCGGCACACCTGCAACCTCAGTCGCGCACCTGACCAGCGGAGATTGGCGCCCCGGTCTGGAGCCCCATTGCTGCCAAATAAGCCCACGGGTAAATCCCCCGCTGGTGCCCATCGCTGAAAATCAACTGCACGCCATACCCCTGGGGATGGACCTCCAGCACCCGGACACGGTCCGACACCAGCGGCGGCATGCCTCTCAACCGAAAGGCCCGGCACTGCGAGCACGGGCATTCACGGCGCAGGCGAGCGTGGTCGATCCATTGCACGCCGTCGCGCCATTCCAGCCTCAAGCGCCCATCATCATCTCGGCCAATGCCGTTCGGTGCACTGTTCATTGCAGTTGTGCCAGGGCAATGCGCACCGCCTTGCGTACTTCCGGGTCGCCATCGTCGGCCGCATCACGCAGCGGGCCAAGGGCCTGTCGGTCGCCCAACTCGCCCAGCGCCAGGGCGGCTTCCTTGCGCAGGTTGCTGATGCTGTGGCCCAACGTCAGGAGCAGCGCCGACAACGCCGGTGCATACCGCAGGCGCCCAAGGCTGCGGGTAGCGCGCAGGCGGACTTGCCAGTAGTCATCGGCCAGCGCCGTGATCAAGGCGTCGCCCGCGCGGGTGCTACCGACTTTGCCCAAGGTGGTCGCGGCCTCTTCCCGTACTTGCCAGGTGGCGTCCTGCAACGCTTCATACAGCGCCGGCAGTACCCGCTCATCACTGGCCAGGCCGAGGGCGCCGGTGGCGGCACGCCGGACTTCGGTGTCCGGATCGCTGCTGGCCAACCTCGCCAGGGCGTCCAATGCCGGCAGGTGCTTGAGCCAGCCGAGTACACCGACCGCTTCGCGGCGCACCCCCGCATCGGTATCGTTCAGCGCCAGCATTGCCGACGGCGCCGCCGCTTCAAGGCGCAACTCGCGCAGGGCACGGAAGATTGCCGTGCGCACGCTGACGTCGGCGTGGGTGGCCCATGGCAATAACAGCCGGCCCGCCTGCGTCGTCTTGAGTACGCTCAAGCTCTGGGCGGCGGCATCACGTACCGACGCTTCAGTGTCGGTCAGCGCCTGGCACAGCGCCTTGACCACTGCGTCTTCTTCCCACGCCTCCAGCAGGCTGGCAGCCTGGGCGCGCACGTCGGTGGCCGGGTCGTGGCGCAGGCTGTCCACCAGCCACACCAGGCCGTCGGGGTCTTCCAGGTCAGCCAGGTCAATCAGGGCGATCCGGCGCATGCCGGCATCCGGCGCTTGCAGCCGCGGGCGCAGGGCTTGGATGTCGGGGTTTTCGGTTTCATAGGTCATATGGCAAATCGCGGTCTTGGGTGATCGTTGGGTAGCCCGAGCGGGTTCAGCCGTGGTAACTGGCGACCATCTTCGTGGTGCAGCAGCTCCAGGCAATGGCGCTTGAGGTGGGTAAATTCCGGCGAGGTCATCAGTTCGGTGCTGCGCGGCCTTGGGAAAGTCAGCTGGAAATCCTCGATGATGCGCCCGGGGCGCGGGCTCATCACCAGGATGCGGTCGGCCAGGAACAGCGCTTCGTCGATGTCATGGGTGACAAACACCACGGTGGTGCGGATGCGCGTCCAGATGTCCAGCAGCAAGGCCTGCATCTTCATGCGGGTCAGGGCATCCAGCGCGCCGAACGGTTCATCCATCAACAGCAGGCCGGGACGATTGATCAATACCCGGGCAATTTCCACCCGCTGCTGCATGCCACCCGACAGCTGGTTGGGCCAGCGCTCGGCAAAACCTTCCAGGCCCACCAGGTGAAGGATCTCATCGGCGGCGGCCAGGCGCTCGGCCTTGCCTACGCCGCGCATCTTCAGGCCGAAGGCAACGTTTTCGCGCACCGTACGCCAAGGGAACAGTGTGTGTTGCTGAAACACCATGCCCCGTTGCTGGGACGGCCCGGCAACCGGCTGGCCATCCATTTCCAGCGTGCCCTGGCTTGGCGTGAGATGCCCGGCCAGCGCGCCGAGCAAGGTCGATTTGCCACACCCGGACGGGCCGAGGATGCATACGAACTGCCCCGGCTCGATCCTGCAATCCAGGGCTTTCACCGCCTCGAATGCCTGCTGCTGTTCGCCCAATACAATGGATAAGCCGCGTATGTCGACACGGCCCTCAAGATGACTCATCAGGCTTTACCTCGTGGTCGATGCCAGGGAGTGAACAGTGCGCCGAGACGCTTGACCAACAGGCTGCTGCCCATGCCCAGCACGCCGATCAACAGCATGCCAACGACAATGTCGGCATAGTTCTGGATGGTGTAGGACTCCCAGGTGTAATAGCCGATACCGTACTGGCCGGAGATCATTTCCGCCGTCACCAGGCAGAACCACGAAGTGCCCATGCCAATCGCCAGGCCGGTGATGATGCTCGGCGCGGCGCCCGGCAAAATCACCTCCAGCAGGATCGCCCGGCGCCCTGCCCCCAGGCTGCGCGCCGAGGCGATCAGCCGAGGGTCGACGCCTTCCACGCCATGCACCGTATTGAGCAGCACCGGAAACAGCGCGCCGGTGAAGGTGATGAAGATCATCGACAGCTCCGACGACGGGAACATCAGGATCGCCAGCGGGATCCAGGCTACCGCCGGGATCGGCCGGATCACCTCCAGCGGCGGCAACAGCAGGTCTTCCGCCCACTTCCAGCGGCCAATCGCGATGCCCAGGCCGATCCCCACCAGCGCGGCCGCCAGGTAGCCCTCGAACACCCGGGTCAGGCTTGCGCTCAAGTGCCGCACAAGCTTGCCCGAGTCCGCCAGCCCCAGGGCCGCCTGCACCACGGAGCCCGGCGTGGGCACATTGGCAAACGTCACCAGCCACAGGTTCCAGTGCTGGCTGGCCGCCAACTGCCAGAACAGCAGGCACAACAGCAAGGAAGCGGCCTTGGGCAGCCAGCGCCATGGGGTGCTTGTCATGAACACGCTCCCTCAGCGACCGGCAACGGCCTGCGCGCCGGCGTCGGTGAAATTGAACACCTTGCCGCCCTGGGCCTGGGCAAATTGCTGCGCCTGGCCCTTGAGCAGGAATGCACTGAGTTGGCCGTGCTGGTCGGTGGCAAACCAGGCCTGGCTCGCCAGCAGCTTGATGCCGCTGTCTTCGGCCTGGGCATACACGGCGCGCACCGCCTTGCCCTGTTTGTTCAGGCTGTCCAGCGCGGTGAACGCCGCCTCGGCCGACGCGTAATCACGCACCTTGGGCTCACCCTTGACCCAGATTTGCGCGACGTGCTTCCAGTCAGTGATCGGCGCGCCGCTCAGGGCGTCGTTGGCCTTCAGCGGGGCCTGGGCGTAGTTGCCCAATTGCGCCGCATAGTCCAGGCCCGAGGCCTTGAACGCGGCACGGATGTACTGGTCATCGATAAAGGTATTGAGGTCCAGGCCACGGTCGGCCTTTTTCAGCAGCTTGAGGGTGTCGATCGCGGTGCCCACGGCCTGGCGGTATTCGGGTTTCCAGCTCAAGTCACGGGTCTGCACGCCCAGCGGGCCATGGAACAGGTAGTTGACCTCGGCTTCGACGCCGGTGACTTTTTCGATCAGCTCGCTGTACTTCTCCGGCTCTGCGGCCAGCAACTGATTGGCCTCGATACTCGCGCGCAGGTAGGCGACGACCACTTCCGGGTACTGTTTGGCATAACTTTCGTCCACCAGCGCGCCGTGGAACGTCGGGGTGTTGGATTGCGAGCCGTCGTAGATCTTGCGGGCGAAACCACGGTTGGGGAACAGTTCGCCGAACGGCACAAAGTCGGCATGGGCGTCGATCTTGTTGGCCTGCAACGCCGAGCCTGCCACTTCGGGCGCCTGGGCAATAATGTTGACGTCCTTGAGCGGGTCCCAGCCCTGGGCCGCGACAGCACGCAGCAACATGCCATGGGCCGTGGAGGCGAACGGCACGGAAATCGTCTTGCCTTTGAGGTCCGCCAGGGACTGGGCGCTGGAAGCGACCGGCACCACAATGCCGTTGCCGCTGCCCTTGATGTTGCCCGACAACACGCTGATGAACAGGCTGTGCTTGCCCGCCGCCTCGAACGCTACGCCGTTGAAGGCACCGGGGAAGTCGGCCATTGCGCCAAAGTCCAGTTTGCCGGCGACCATTTCATTGGTCAGCGGCGCGCCACTGGTGAAGTTTTTCCACTGCACGTCGTAGGTCGCGTCCTTGTACTTGCCGTCGTGCGGCAGGTATTTGTCCAGCAGCCCCAGCTCGCGGATCAGCAAGCCGCCCGCGGCACAGTTGATGGTGGTGTCCTGGGTGCCGATGGCCACCCGGATCGTTTGTGCCTGGGCCGACAGGCTCAAGCAAGCCAGCACCAGGCCGGCCAGGGTTGCGCGCAATAACATTGGGTAGTTCCCCTCGAATCATGGTTGAAGGAATCGTCTCCGCCACGGTCTGGCGCGGTGGGAAACGAGGGGGTGTGGCTAGGGCTGCGTCCGGGGTTGGCGGATGGCGTTTGCGGCAGGTCTCAGCGCAACAGGTACGGAATCTCGACCTTGACTGCGCCGGTGGGGCAATCTTTTTCACAGGGCATGCAGTACCAGCATTCATCGAACGCCATGTACGCCTTCTGCGTTGCCGGGTTGATCGCCAACAGGTCCATCGGGCACACGTCGACGCAGACCGTGCAGCCTTTTTCGGCGATGCACTTGTCCTCGTCCACCGTTACCGGGGCGTTGGAGCGGAAGAATATTTCCTGGGGCTGATAGGCCATTTCACGGTGTCCTGTGGTGAGCGAGCTTGGGGGGCACATTCAGGCGGCGTCAGCCCCTACGCGCAGGCGGTCGTAAGCCTGCATCTCTTCGGCATCCAGCGGGATCACATAGGGCTCGACGGGTTTCTTGAAGCTGACCATCTGCCCGTCCTCGCCCTTTTTCAGGTGGCAATGGCAGAACCAGTCGGCGTCGTTGCGTTGCGGGTGGTCGACCCGGTAGTGGTACAGGCCCCAGCGGCTTTCGGCGCGGTACAGCGAGGCGCGGGCAGCCATTTCGGCGCAGTCGCGGATCACGCTGGTTTCCATGGCGCGCATCAATTCATGGGGGTTGTGCGCCTTCATCTGGTCCAGGTCGCGCTCGATATCGGCGAAGCGTTGCAAGCCGATTTCCATCTTGCGGGTGACCTTGGGCGGCTGCAGGTAATCGTTGACGAAGCGCCGCAGCTTGTACTCGACCTGGGCCGGCGGCAGACCGGTTTCGCGGTCCAGTGGCGCATAGACCCGAGCCTGCTCGGCGGCCACTTGCCGGGCATCCACCGCGCTGAATTCGCGCCCGGCCACAAAGCTTGCCGCGTTGGTGCCGGCAAACCAGCCATAGGTGAACGCGCCGAGCATGTAGTTATGTGGCACCGCCGCCATGTCGCCCGCTGAATACAGGCCCTTGACCGAGGTTTCCGCGCGCTCGTTGACCCACACGCCCGACGCCGAATGCCCGCTGCAAAAGCCGATCTCGGAGATATGCATCTCGACCATCTGGCTGCGGTAGTCGGTGCCCCGGTTGGCGTGGAACTGGCCACGGCTGGGGCGCTCGTTGCTGTGCAGGATCTGCTCGATGTTCTGGATGGTTTCCTCCGCCAGGTGATCGAGCTTGAGGAACACCGGGCCGTTGCCGCTTTCCAGTTCCTGGTGGAACTCCCACATCATCTGCCCGCTCCAGTAGTCGCACTCGATGAAGCGTTCACCCTTGTTGTTGGCGGTGTAGCCGCCCAAGGGGCCGGTGACATAGGCGCACGCCGGGCCGTTGTAATCCTTGATCAGCGGGTTGATCTGGAAGCACTCCAGGTTCGCCAGTTCGGCTCCGGCGTGGTAGGCCATGGCGTAGCCGTCGCCGGCATTGGTCGGGTTTTCATAGGTGCCCATCAGGTAACCCGAGGACGGCAAGCCCAGGCGGCCGGCCGCGCCGCAGCAGAGGATCACCGCCTTGGCCTTGATCACCTGGAAGTCCGCAGTGCGGCAGTCAAAACCCATCACGCCATTCACCGCGCCTTCGCTGTCGGTCAGCAAGCGGGTGCACACCAGGCGGTTGGTGATGCTGACCCGGGCGCGCTTGAGCTGGCGATACAGCACCTTCTTGATGTCGTGCCCTTCAGGCATCGGCAACACGTAGGCGCCCATGTGATGGACTTTTTTCACCGCGTAATCGCCGGTTTCGTCCTTCTCGAACTTCACGCCCCAGCGGTCCAACTGCTCGATGGTTTCAAAACTGTGGGTCGCGTAGGCGTACACCGCCGCCTGATTGACGATGCCGTCGTTGGCAATCGTGATTTCCTTGGTGTACTGCTCCGGCGTGGAGTGGCCGGGAATGATCGCGTTGTTGAGGCCGTCCATGCCCATGCTGATGGCGCCGCTGCGCTTGACGTTGGCCTTGTCGATCAGCAATACGCGCAGATCGCGGTTGGCCTCCTTGGCCTTGATCGCCGCCATGGGGCCGGCTGTACCGCCGCCGATCACCACGATGTCGTATTCCAGTTCCAGGGTTTGGCGGCTCACGGGCGGCTACCTCGCTGACGGTCGATGCGCAGGCGATACTGAAACGCGTCGCCACGGTAATACAGGTGTTCGAAGTCCACGGGCTGACCGTCTGCGGTGTGGGTCAGGCGTTCGATGCGCATGATCGGCGAGCCGGCCTCGACGTTCAGCGCCTGGGTCAGCTCGCTGTCGGCGAGTACCGCGTCTATTGCCACGTCGGCGTGACCCAGTTGCAAGCCGCAGTCGTTCTCCAGGATCAGGAAGATGTCGCGGGTCACCAGGTCGGCGTTTTCCAGGCGTTCGCCCAGGGCCTGGCTGAGGTAGGTGATTTCCAGCGACACCGGTTCGCGGTTGATCAGCCGTACCCGCTTGATCTGCGCGACAGTGCTGCCCTCCTCCACACCCAGGCGCTCGGCCACCAGCTTGTCGGCGGGCACGAAGCGGTAGCTGCGCAGGCGGTTGATCACTTCATAGCCGCGCTCGGTCATGGACTCGCCCAACCCCTGCAGGGTGCTGACGTTCTGATAAGCCTTGGGTTTGGAAACAAAGGTGCCTTTGCCGTGGATCTTGTAGATCAGGCCTTCCTTTTGCAGATCACCCAGGGCCTGGCGCACGGTGATGCGGCTGACTTTGAAACGCGTGCCCAGCTCGCTCTCGGAAGGCATCTGGGTGTTCGGTGCGTATTCACCATCGAGGATGCGGCTGCGCAGCAGGTCCCGCAGTTGGGCATGCAGCGGAACGCTGGACAGAGGGGATAAGGCGACGGTTGATTCGTTCATCAGGACCACTTGTCATAACGAGTTATGACGTGATCATAAGGAGTCTTATGAAAAGCCTGGAAATACCGTTTTGGAATAAGGTTATGGACAGGCGAAAACCCGCTGCACCTGCGAGGCAGGCGCAGCGGATCCGTCGGCTTTATAGCGCAGTGTCTGAAGCGGATGAACAATCAGAAGTTATAGCTGACTCGGGTATAGAGGATGCGGCCAAACGGGTCGGCGTATTTCGGGTCGTACCCGCTCTGGAACGCATAGGTCTGGTTGCTGAACGGCGGCGCGCGGTCAAACAGGTTTTTCGCGCCCAGCGTGACGGCCAGGGACTTGCTCCAGTTGTAGGTACCCGCCAGGTCCCAGACGTTGTAGGAGCCTACGGAGTCGTGGGTGTCGGGGTCCGAGTCGTGATAGCCACTGGTGTAGCGGTTGGTCAGGCTGACGCCCAGCGGTCCGCGGGCCCAGGTGCCGGTCAGGCTGTGGCGCCAGCGTGCAACGGCGCCCGCGGTGGAGAACTCGCCGCCACGAAAATCACCGAGTTTGTCGATGTAGTCGCCCTTGAGCTCCTGCTGGTATTTGTATTCGTTGACGTAGGTGCCTTGCAGGCCGATGCCGAAGTCACCGATGGCGGTGCTCGGGAAGCGGTAGTCGAAACTCACATCCACGCCGTTGGTCTTGGTCTTACCCAGGTTGGCAAGGCCGGTAACGATGTGATCGATGGAGCCATCCGCCTTGCGGATCAAGCGGTCGCCGTAGGCATCCGGGTCATCGAATACCGACGACTCAGGAAATTCGGCAATCTGGTTGGCGATGGTGATCCACCAGAAATCCAGGCCGGCACTGAGGCGCTCGATCGGTTGGAACACGAAACCAAAGGTCACGTTACGTGCGGTTTCCGGGCTCAAGCTGCCGTTGCCCCCGCTTTGCCGGCGGAACTGCTGGGCGCAGTCGCGGTTGCCGATCCCGCCATTGGCCGGGGTGCCGCCCGGGCACAGGCGCGGGTCGTTGTAGTTGGCCACGGTGTAGCTGGTGTAGGTCGGGTTGTACAACTCGTACAGCGACGGCGCACGGAAGCCTTCACTGTAGGCACCGCGCACCACCAGTTCCTTGAACGGCTGGAAGCGGAACGAGTATTTCGGGTTGGTGGTGCTGCCAAAGTCGCTGTATTTGTCATGACGCACGGCGGCAGACAGTTCCAGGCTTTCGAGCACCGGCACGTTGACCTCGGCGTACTCGGCCGACACGCTGCGATTGCCGCGCACCGCGCCATTGGGGTCTACGCCCAGGCTCTGCACGGTCTCGGCAAACTGGGCGAAATCCTGGTGGAAATCCTCCTTGCGATATTCACCGCCCAGCGCCAGGCCCGTCGGCCCCGCACCGAACCAGTCGCCGATTTCACGGCTTACGCGCCCGTCGATACTCTTCACTCGGCCCACGGCAGTGGCGTAATCGCCATCGACGCGGCTGGAGGCGAGCAACGCCCTGCCCGCTTCACTCTGCGGCCCGAACGGGTTGATCACACCGCTGGCAATCCCCTGGCTGATGGTCTGGTCGTTTACATAGCCGTCAAGAATGGTTTGCACCACTTTGTTCTGGTTGTAGGACGCGCCGACGTTGTAGTCCCAGTTCGCCACATTGCCTTCAAAGCTCAGCAGCAGCCGCTGGCTGGTGTTGTCATCTTCGTGCTTGCGCGCGCCGGCATCGGTTTCACGCCAGTTCACGTCTACCGGCTGTGTCGGGTCCAGGGCGAAACCCGTGGGGCCCGGGGTGATGCCGTTGCCCGGATAGAAAGGCGTACCCGGATTGACCTGGGCGCCCATCAGGGTGCCTGGGCCAATCTGCGTACGGTTTTCGTTGCGCGCCCAGAAGTATTCGAGGCTGACGGTATGGTCATCGGCCAGCTTGCCGGTGGCTTTGGCAAAGGCCGAGGTTTTTTCGGTTTCCGGCACCAGGTCCAGGTAACTCCACAGGCTTTGGCGGCAGATGCCATTGCGTGACAGCAGCCCGGGGGAATTGCAACCGGAGCCGGCCAGCGGGTTGGTCGCGTTGCTGCCCTGGCTCCAGTTGGCCGGCGCGGCGGTGCCGGAGGTGAAATCCAGGCCGCGACCTGGCTGGTAGTTGTAGGTGAAGTCACGGTCCTTGGCCGCCAGGCGCGTCTGCTTGTCGTAGCTGACCACGCCGAACACGTTGAAGCGGTCCTCTTCAAGGTCGCCGAAACCGTAGCTGCCACTGAAGTTATGGCTGTCGCCGCCGCCGGAGCGTGTGGGCGAATCGTAGTTGGTGGAAAGTTGCCCACCGGTGAGGCTGGTCTTGGTAATGAAGTTGATCACCCCGCCAATCGCGTCGGTGCCATACAGCGCCGAGGCGCCATCGCGCAGGACTTCCACGCGGTCGATGGCGGCGAACGGGATGGTGTTCAAGTCCACCCCGGAACCGTTGGTGGTGTTGACGGCGTTGTTGCTCAGGCGCCGGCCATTGAGCAGCACCAGGGTTTTGTTCGCGCCAATCCCGCGCAAGTCGGCATACGCCGCACCGCCGCTGCTGGAACCCACCGAACGCCCGGAGCCAACGGCAGACTGGTTGGCCGAAATGCGGTTGATCAACTCCTCGGTGGTGCTCACACCCTGCTCGCGCAATTGCTCGACCCGCAGGATGGTCACCGGCACTGCCGTTTCCGCGTCCACCCGGCGAATCGCCGAGCCGGTCACCGTGACTTTTTCCAGGCGGTAATCAGTACTTTTGCCCTCGGCCGGTGCGACGCTGGTGGACGTCACGGGTGCTGGATGCACCGTCAGCCCCTGTTCGCTGTCGCTCACTTGCAGGCCGCTGCCCTGCAACGCCTTGTCCACCGCTTGCAGGCTGCCCAAATCGCCGCGGATGGCGGCACTGCGCTTGCCCTGCACCCACTGTTGATTGAACGAAATCATCACCCCGGTCTGCCGGGAGATATCCAGCAGCACCGTATCAAGCGGGCCGCCAGCGATATCGAAGGTGAACACCTGGCCGGCCGCTTCCTGGGCCATCACCGATGTCGTGCACACTCCCATCGCCAGCGCCGCCGCCAGCGTCAGCCTTGGTAGTTGTTGTTTGAATAAAAACATCGAGGAGCTCCCTGTTGTATGTGCCTACAGGGATGAGCAACGGCAGACGGATATTTATAGGGCTGCGTTTAGGCGAAGATGCTATGAGTTTATAACCGGTTATAAGAGGCTTGCTGCATCGATTTGGCTGATGTCTTCTATTGGCCCGCAAGCGTTCATCCCCGCGCCAGGCGCTTTGTAGAATGAACCCCACAGTCAAGCCACCACCTTCGTGGTGTCGGAGGTTCTCATGCGTTATCTGCTTATCGCCGTGCTGGGCCTGTTCAGCACACTTGCCTTCGCCCAGGGCGAAACCCCGGCACCCACTGTGAGTGCCAACGCCCCCGCCAGCGAGGCGTACGACTATTCCCAGGACCTGGACATCGCCAAGGTGGTGCGCGTCAGTACCGAATCCTCCACCGAATGCGGGCCGGTCAAGGGTCACATGGTCTACATCGACAGCCACGGCGTGCGTCATGAACTGGACTACATGCGCCTGGGCGATGCCTGCCAGCACGGTTGAGCGCAAACCATTCGTCGGGCTCGGCCGGCATCGATTACAACTATCCGGCAGCTGAAAATCACTAATCCATAGAACCCGTTGTGATCTATGGAGATTGAGATGACTGACTACCCACGCCCACCTTTCGCCAGCCAGGCCCAATCCGTTCCCGGTTCGCAGAAGAAGATGGACCCCTATCCCGACTGCGGCGAGAAGAGCTACACCGGCTCCGGCCGCCTGGCCAACAAGATCGCCCTGATCACCGGCGCCGACAGCGGTATCGGCCGCGCCGTGGCGATTGCCTTTGCCCGCGAAGGTGCCGATGTGGCCATCGCCTACCTGGACGAACACGAGGACGCGAAGGAAACCGCACGCTGGGTTGAAGAAGCCGGCCGCCAATGCCTGCTGCTGCCCGGCGACCTCGCGCAAAAAGCCAACTGCCAGGCGATTGTCGACCAGACCGTCGAGCAGTTCGGGCGGATCGACGTGCTGGTCAATAACGCCGCATTCCAGATGACCCACGAGACCCTCGAAGAGATACCCGACGAGGAATGGGTCAAGACCTTCGATATCAACATCACCGCGATGTTTCGCATCTGCAAGGCGGCGCTGCCGCATATGAAGGCCGGCGGGTCGATCATCAATACCAGCTCGGTGAATTCCGATATGCCCAAGCCAACGTTGCTGGCATACGCCGCCACCAAGGGCGCGATTGCCAACTTTACCGGTGGCCTGGCACAACTGCTGGGCAGCAAGGGCATCCGCGTGAACAGCGTGGCACCGGGGCCGATCTGGACGCCGTTGATTGTCTCGACGATGCCGGACGAAGACGTGAACAGCTTCGGCAGCGAGACACCGCTGGGCCGCCCCGGCCAGCCGGTGGAAGTGGCGCCGATCTATGTGTTGCTGGCGTCGGATGAGGCGAGTTACATCTCGGGCTCGCGGTATGCGGTGACGGGTGGCAAGCCGATTCTCTAGGGTCGAATGCAAATCCAGTGTGGGAGCGGGCTTGCTCGCGAAGGCGGAGTGTCAGGCAATGCATGTG